>NZ_JBDNTB010000035.1:0-29694 GCF_047719395.1 Propionibacterium sp. | reverse complement strand
CGCGCTCGAGCCGCTCGTCGGGCGCGCCGGCCCCCCCCCCCCCAAACCGCCCCCCCTGTGCCCGCCGCCACCCCCCGGCTCACCCGTGGGGGGGGCCAAACTTTGCACCACCGTCGAGCGGGCCGCTCGGGAAGACCCGCGAGCAAGCGGCGGCGATGATTCCCGGCGGTGCCTCGCACACGACGTTGGAGAAGATCGGTTACCTCGAAAACATCGCCAACAACCCCGCTCAGCCCGAGACGTTTCGCGCCGAGGCCGCCGCCGGGCTGGAACGGATCGAGGCCGGGGACCCGGTGCATCCGATCTACCAGGCGATCCGCGACGCCGACATCACCGCGCGGGAGCGGCGCGAGGCAGAGATGCACGCCCGCGCCGAAGCAGCCGTTGCCCAAGCGAAGTCGATCAAGAAGGGCAAGCGCACCCCACCGCGACCACTGCCGCTCGTCACCGACGACGGGCAACCCGTCCGCTACCCGCTGCGGGCGTTCATCCAGACCTGGGGCGAGCTGACCAACTGGTGGACCCACTACGACGCCAACACCATCGCGCGCGAGCTGACCGACGAGCAGTTCGAGAACTTCCTCGCCACCACCGACGGCACCGTCCGATTCGCCGACGCCCTCCGAGCCGCCCGCGAGGGCGCGGCGGAGCGGCCACGCCTCCGAGCACTCTGACGCACAGACCCGGTGCGGGGTGCGCACCTGCTCGGCATGAGCCCTGCACCTACCGATCCTCGGAACCGTCGCCGACTCGTCGCCCTCATCGCCGCCGGTATCGTCCTGCTGCTTCTCGCTGGCGTCGGCGTCTACGGACTCCTCACCGGCCCCCGCAGCAGCACCAGCACCGATCACGACCCGGAGCCTGGCCCGGTCACGACGGCACCGCCGACGGTGGCACCGAGCACACCTCAGCCACTGCGGGTTCCAGTGGTTCCGCGTTCGGCCGATCCCGAGACCTTCGTTCAGAGCGTCGCGTCAACGCTGTTCGCGTGGGACACCGGCTCGGGGCTGTGGCCGCTGGACTACGCCTCGGCGATCCTCGCGGTCGGTGACCCCAGCGGGGACGAGCAAGCCGGGCTGGCCTCCGACGTGGCCGCGTACCTGCCGACCCGTGACGCCTGGATCGAGCTGCGGCAATACGCCACCCGTCAGCACCTCACCATCGATACCGCGTACGTCCCCGACGCCTGGGCCGACGCCGTCGCGCAGGCCCAGCCGGGGCAGCTCGCGGCCGGAACGACGGCCGTCACGATTGAGGGCACCCGTCATCGTGCCGGGGTCTGGAACGGCCAGCCGGTCACCAGCGAGCATCCGGTCGCGTTCACCGTGTTCGTCGTTTGCGCACCGACCTATCCGACCTGCCATCTGCTGCGGCTGTCGCAGCTCGACAACCCGCTGCGCTGAAGGGGTTGTCGTCGTGTTCCGCAAAGCTGCCATCGCAGCACTGGCGCTGCTGTTCATCGCCCCCGCCGCAGCACTCCTCGGCGTCGGGGCGCTGATGAACCCCGCTGCCGCCTACTGCGCCACCCCCGCCGGAACGGTGAACCTGGGCCCGATCCCGGACTCGCTCACCGTGACCACTGCGAACGGCGAGACCTTCACCCTGGATCGTCAGCAGCTCACGCACGCGGCAACGATCATCTCCGTCGGTAACGGGATCACCGACGTGGGCCGCCCGGGAATCAAGATCGCGTTGATGGCCGCGCTCACTGAGTCCACGCTGCGGATGCTCACCAACACCGGCGCCTACCCGGAGTCGGCGAACTACCCCAACGACGGCAACGGCGGCGACCACGACTCCCTCGGCCTGTTCCAGATGCGTCCACAATCGGGATGGGGTTCGGTCGCAGAGTTGATGGACCCGAACTATCAGGCGCGGGCGTTCTTCGGAGGGCCGACCGGACCGAACTACCCCTCGCCGCGTGGCCTACTCGACATCCCCGGCTGGCAACAGATGGACCCCGGCGAAGCCGCTCAAGCCGTCGAGGTGTCCGCCTACCCCGACCGCTACCGCAACTACGCGCCCGTCGCCGACAGCATCCTCGCCGCCCTCACCAGCGGAAGTAGTGCCGCTGGCGGCGCGGGTGGCCCGGCGATGTCGTCGTCGCGGGTGGTGTTCCCGCTGCCCGAGGGCACCTGGGTGCTGACTTCGCCGTTCGGGATGCGGGTGCACCCGATCACAGGCGAACGGAAGATGCATACCGGCACCGACTTCGCCGCGCCCGATGGCACGCCGATCCTCGCCGCCGCGGACGGCACCGTCACCGTCGCGGAGTTCTCCGGCGGGTACGGCGGCCTCATCGTCATCGAGCACATCATCGACGGCAAGACTGTCGCGACCGCGTACGCGCACATGTGGCAGAGCGGCATCCACGTCCGTCCCGGCGACCGTGTGAGTGCCGGGCAGCACATCGGCGATGTTGGTTCCTCGGGCATGAGCACCGGCGCACATCTGCACTTCGAGGTCCGGCCCGGCGGCACGAACGGTGAGGCCATCGACGCCGCCGCCTGGCTCAACGAGCACGGGGCCGCGAACCTGCCGACGGCGACGAGCGGATCACCCGCCGCCTGCAACAACGCCACTGCGGGCACGCCGACCGGCGTCGATGGAGATCCCGACCGGCTCGTCGACGATCCCACCAGCTCAGGGAAGATCACCGCTCGCATGCTGCACCTCTATCAGCAGACCCTTGCGGCGTTCCCCGACACCGGCTGGGGCTGCTACTCACCGCGCCCCGGCACCAAGTCCGAGCATCCCCTCGGCAGAGCATGCGATATCACCTTCGGCAACCGCATCGGCCAGCGCCCCACCCCGGCCCAGCTCGACGCCGGCTGGAAGGTCACCAACTGGATGAAGGAGAACGCCGACGTGCTCGGCGTCGAGTACCTGATCTGGCAAGGCAAAACCTGGTCCGTCACCCGCGATGCCGAGGGCTGGCGACCCTACAACGGAGGCGGGATGCACGACCCCGCCTCCATCACCGGAGGCCATTACGACCACCTCCACGTCACAGTCAAGGCAGGGTGATCGACGATGGGTGTCTTCCCTGACTTCGACGGGCTCGGCGGCATCGGCGACCTCCGCGCCGTGGTCGGCGCGCTCCTGACGTTCGTCCTGATCGTCGCCGTCCTCATGCTCATCGTCTCCGCGATCGTGTGGGCTATCGCGACGGCCCACGGTAACTACGCGACCGCGAGCAAGGGACGAATCGGTGTGCTCGTCTCCGTCGGTGCCGCCGTCCTCGCCGGAGGCGGGGTGGCCTGGATGAACTGGCTACTCACAGTCGGTTCAAGTTTGTAGCTGCGGCGTCGCGGTCATCGGTCCGGTTCCTTCGCGTCGGCGCTCGCTGTCTCGCACTGGTCGAGCAGGCGCGCGAGGTAACTGTATGCCGCGAGGCGCTCCATCGCTTCCTGCTCGGACAGTTCGGTGCGCGTGTGCGTCGTCACGTTGCGGACCGTGAGGTTCAGACCAGTGGCCATCGCGTTGAGGGCCTTGGCGAGCGGTTCAAGACCACCGCGCATGCTCTTCACCGTCTTGTCATCCGACCCTCCCGGCCAGGTGAGCTTCGGCTTGCCCGGTTCAGGAACGCCCGGCGATAACGTCTGCTGCCAGAAGACCGTGTCATCGACATCGTTCCGGCCGAGACGTTCCTTCCAGTGGACCGTGAGGCCTTCGGCCGCTTCACGAACTGCAACTCGGTACTGATGCGTCGTCCAATGGGCGGAAGCACCAGCCCAGACCACGGGGTGAAACTGTGCGGGAGCGAAGGTCGGAAGGTCAGAGTCCGTACGTGACTCGGCGTCGACGATCATCGCGTCGAGCCTGCCCTTGACGTTGGCGGTCGTAGTCCGAATATCCCGAGGCGCGATGGGGGCCTTGGGCGCAGACATAAATGACCAGTTGGAGATCGGGTCGATCGCTCCGAGACCAGCGATCCCAATGTAGGCGCCGGTCACTGACACAGCGCTCGCCGCCAGGCCAGCAGCCTCCGCGACACCGAGTTCGAGCCGTTGAACCTCGCACTGATCCTGGCCTTCCTTTGTCCACACAGTAGGAAAGAGTCCGCGCGCCGACATGTGATCCGATTCAACCTGAGTGCTCATCCAGGCGTCGAACGCTTCCTCGAACTTCTCAACAGCGGCACGCAATCGCTGGAGGTAATCCACCCCGTACTGACTCATGTTTCTTGCACCTCTCGTCCGGCGGTCCCGTGCGGGCGAGCGACGCACAGATACTCCAAGGCTACGGGCGGCCACCGACGGGGACGGCGACGAGCGCGCACCTGTCGCGTGTACCCCGTCTGCGAGTCCGCGGGCGGGCCGCCCGCCGCCAAGGAGACCTACCGTGTTCGATCTGCTCGCCAACGTCATGTCCGCGCCGCTGCTGGTGCCGATGGACATCAACATCGACCCCAACACCAACGGCCTGCCGGGGATCAACCAGCTGCGCACCATCGTCGGCGCGGTGATGACCATCGGCCTGATCCTCAGCGTGCTCGCGCTGATCGTGTCCGCGATCGTGTGGGGCTTCGGCGCGAACTCCTCCAACCCGCACCTCGCCTCGCGCGGGAAGATCGGCGTTCTCGTCTCCTGCGGCGCGGCGGTGATCTGCGGCGCGAGCGTGACGCTCATCAACTTCTTCTGGAACGTCGGCCAGTCCGTCTGACCCGACTGTCGTCGTCGAGAGCTGGTGTTCGTGATGGGCGTGTGCGACGTTCCCGTGATCTCCTCGGTCTGCGATGCCGTCGGCGAAGGGGCCGCGTCTCTGGGCGCGGCCCCGTTCGACTGGCTCGCCCAGGCGATGGGTGCCGCCGCCGGGTGGCTGTTCGAGGCGGTCTGGTCCGTCTTCGACACCACGACGCTGGTGGATGTCACCAAGCCCGGCTACATCGCCGTCTACAACCTGCTGTTCGGCATCGCCGTCTTCGTGATGCTGATCTTCTTCTGCTTCCAACTCATCACCGGCCTGATCCGCCGCGACCCCACCGCCCTCACCCGAGCCGCGCTCGGCTTGGCGAAGTCCGTCCTCGGATCGTTCGTGGTCATCACGCTCACAGCGCTACTGCTGGAAGTCGTCGATCAGTTGTGCATCGGGATCGTGCAGGCCGCCGGAGAGACCACCGAGTCGATGGGCGACAAGATCGCCCTCCTCGCCGCAGGACTGGTGGGGATCAACATCGCCGCTCCCGGTGTCGGAGCGATCATCACGATCTTCATGGCCGGCCTCGCGATCACCGCCGCCGCAATCGTGTGGCTGTCCCTCCTCGTCAGGAAAGCACTGCTGCTGGTGGCGGTCGTGTTCGCGCCGCTCGCGTTCAGCGGCGCATCCTGGGACGCCTCGCGCGGGTGGATCGGGAAATGGGCGATGTTCGTCGTCGCGCTGATCTGCTCCAAGCTCGTGCTCGTCGTGATGTTCCTCGTCGCGATCACCCAGGTCTCCGCACCGATCGACGCCGACCTCGCCTCGGTCAGTGATCCCATCGCGGGGATCGTGCTGATGGCAATGGCCGCATTCGCCCCATATCTCACCTACAAGTTCATCGCGTTCGTCGGGTTCGACATGTACCACGCGATCGGCTCCGAGCAGGACGCCAAGAGCGCCCTCAACCGCCCGATCCCCGTCCCGACCAAGCCACAAGGTGGCGGCGACCCGAAGAAGGTACTCGACGGAACCAGCAGCGGCGGCGGGAACTCGGGCGGAGGTTCCGGTGGAGGAAGCAGCGCACCGCCACCACCGAAGACCCCGGCACCGGCACCCGCCGCGGGCGGCGGAGGCGCAGCAGGCGGGAGTGGCGCAGCCGCAGCCGGTCCCGTCGCGGCAGGCGTCGTGGTCGGGGCGAGTGTCGCCAAGGGTGCAGCGACCGCCGGCCCGAAGGCCGGAACCGCGCTGGGAGCCCAGGGCGAGCACGCCGCCGACGCAGCCGCGCAGACACCGCCACCGCCCGCCGCCTCGCCTGCGGCACCGCCGTCGAGCCCGGCACCACGACCACCGAGCACCGATCCGTCACCGCCGCCGAAGCAGCCCCCGCCGCCCGCGCCACGCCCACCAAAGGAGTAGACGATGAGCAGCACGAACCACGACCGTCCCACCGCGGGCGAACTCGTGCCGGTGAAGTTCTCCCGCCTCACCCGCCGCGGTGTCCTCCTCGGCCTGTCGCTGACCCAGCTCATCACGCTCGCCATCGGCGGAGCCACGCTCATCGGCGCGTTCTACGCCGGCGGCGGGATGCTGCTCGCCTACACCGCCCCCATCTGGGTACTCGCCGCCGCGCTGACCTGGATACCCATCGCAGGCCGGCCTATCGTGGAATGGCTGCCCATCGCCTGCTGGTGGCTATGGCGCACCACCGGCGGGCAACTGCTGTACCGGCGCAGGATCGTCGTCCCGCGCCCCGTCGGAACCCTCGCCCTGCCCGGCGACATGGCCCGACTGCGCGAATACACCGACCCCGACACCAGTGCAGGGATGATCCATGACCCTCACGCAGCCACGTTGACCGTGGTGTGCGAGGTCACCCATCCCGCGTTCGTGCTCCTCGATCCCGGCGAACAGGAACGCCGCGTCAGTTCCTGGGGCCGCGTGCTCGCAACCGTCTGCCGCTCCGGGCGGATCGCGACGCTGCAAGTCTTGGAGCGCACCCTCCCGGACTCCGGCACCGGACTCGCCGAATGGTGGGCCACCCACGGCACCCCAGACGGGTCGTGGGCGGCCGACACCTACGCCGAGCTCATCGACCGCGCCGGACCTGCCGGCGAACGCCATGCCACCACGCTCTCGCTGTCACTGGACATGAAGACCAGCGCTCGGCAGATCAGGACCGCTGGCGGCGGGATACGCGGGGCCGCCGCCGTGCTTCGGCAGGAGATGAACACCCTCGTCGCCGCGCTGCGCTCTGCCGATCTGTCGCCGTCAGGATGGTTGACGCCGGGGCAGATTGCGGTGATGCTGCGTTCCGCCTACGACCCCGCTATCGCCGCAACCCTGGAACGGCACGGGAGGCTCGGCCAGTCACTCGCGACCGCGGGGCCGGTTGCGGTCACCGAGACCTGGGGCAGGCTGCGCACCGACTCCGCCCATCACGCCGTGCTCTGGGTCAGCGAGTGGCCGCGGTCGCTGGTCTATCCGGGGTTCCTGTCGCCCGTGCTGCTGTCCACCGGCATCCAACGATCGTTCTCGTTGATCTGCACGCCGATGCGCTCCGATGCCGCTGCCCGCGACATCCGCAAGAAGAAGGTCGAGCACATCTCCGACCAGGCCCAGCGCGCGAAGATCGGCCAGATCGAAGACGCCTCACAGACCGCCGAGTACCACGACGTGCTCCAACAAGAAGCCGACCTCACCGCCGGTCACGGCATCCTCCGCTACTCGGGACTCGTCGCCGTGTCCGCGCCCACCGTCGAGGAACTCGACGCAGCCATCGCCGCGATCGAGCAAGCCGCGATCCAGGCATCCTGCGAAACCCGGCTCCTCGTCGGCCAGCAAGCCGCCGCGTTCACCGCCGCCGCGCTCCCGCTCTGCAGGCGCGTGTGACGATCAGCCGACGTGGAAGTCTTGCTCTTTCGGTTCGCCGTTCTCGGCCCAGCGGATTCGCAGGATATTGGGGTCGCTTCCGCCTCCGTGGTGAATCACGCTGATGCGCCGGTCCTGGCCAGCGTGGATCACCGTTGGTGTGTTGCCGCCAGGCAACATCATGCTGGAGTCGTCACCAACAGACTCGAACACGACATCTGTTGCATCTTCGTCGCCGGAGTTGGTGACTTCGATCCAGTGACGGTTCGAGTAGCGGGGGTTGCCCTTCTTGTCGTAACTCTTCACCTCCCGCTCCCGCCGTGCCTGGGCCGAGAACCGCACACCACGAGTCCCCGACGGCAGGACTGGCACGCCGAGGTCAAGCTGCGCGATGTCGTACTCGATTGCCTTCCACACCTCATGTCCGAGCTGTGCAGTGGTGGCGAACTCACCCAGCAGCCCGCGCTGGCTGATCTCGGTGCGAAACTCGCGAAGGCCATCCAACTGGCGCGTATCGACGTCGTTGGGCAGCGATGCCGTCGAGAAGTAGAGGTGGACAGGCTTGCCGCTGGCCACTGCGCGCTCGATCTCCTCCACGGTGCCGGACACTGCATCCGGTGTCGGAGAGCCGAGTCGGCTGCCGAACAATGCGAAGACGATGTCGGATTCGTCGACGCCCTGGGCGTTGATGAGTGACTGGGGGTGGTCACCGAGGACGGGGACGGACGAGGTCTCCCACCGCCAAGGAAGCAGCACCACTTGCTTGTTCCTGGCGTTGGCGTTGTTCCAATCGTTGATCGCTACCTCAACGGCATCGCGGGCATCGGGGATGTCCGACGGTGAGGCGATCATGACGCGCAGCACGGAGGCAGTGAAACTCATGCCTCAAGGCTATGGGGCGGCACTGACTTCGGCCTGGGGAGTGCACCTGGATGGTGACCCTACTCCGGCGATCCAGGAGGTCACCATGCCCACGTTCTTCGATTCGACTGCCGATGCCGCTGAGGCGTCCGAGGCGCTGCGTGGCCTGGCGCACGCGAGCCGGGGTTTCGATCAGCCCGCCGAGATGTACGGGGTGATCGGTGATCTGTCCTCGGGGATGCGCTCGCTGCGGCAGGCGCTCGACCAGATCGCCGATGCTCACGAGCGCAAGGCCGCGCATGCCTTCAACGACGCCGGCAACCACGAGGCAGGAGTGCGCGACGCTCTCGCTGCTGCGGAGGAACTGCGTCAGGCGGCGAACCTCGTCGACCGCGCCTATGACCGGCTCGCGGAGGGGTTCATCGCGGCTGGACGGATCGCCTGGCACCCCGACCCGGCCGTCGAGGAGGCCGCGCCGTCGCGGTGGGTCAATGTCGTGTTCCTCCATGGCGAGGAGGCCGACCGGCCGTTGCGCATCCTCGGCGAGCTGGGGCATGTCGATGCGGTGGACTTCCTCGCGCAGTGGGACTACGGCGACGAGACCACGCAGGCCGCGCTGGAGAACGGGTACGTCTACGACGAGCCCGGCGAGGGCACCAACGACCGAGTGGCGGTCTCGGGCGACTACGCGCTGGTCGTGAACCCGCACGTCGGCTACGTCTCGCTGCTGCGCCGCTACACAGAGCCGGAGGCAGAGCCCCAGGACGCCGAACAGATCGAGTCCCCGCCGGCAAAGGCTGGGCCGGAGCTGCTGGTGTCGTACTCGTCGCCAGGCGCCCCGGATCGGGCCGACGTGCCCGCACCGAAGCGGGATGGGTCGTGGTTCGAGCCGGCCAAGATCACGGCGGTCAAGCAGGCGCGGGGGCTGGTGCTGTGACCAAGGATCGCGCGCGGCTGCACACCGCTGTCCTGGTGGCACCGTCGAAGGAGCGGCGAAGGCTCCGCAAGCAGCGCCGCAAAGCTGAGGCTCGCCTCCACGCCGAGCAACGGAAGATCGCGATCGCCGCAGCGAAGGCGAAGGCCGAGGAGGAACGTGCCGAACGGCGCGCCACGGTCTACCTACCGAAGTCGGGCGAACCTGGCAATGCGCGATTGCGCACTCCTGGCCGGTTCCATCTGACGCGGCATCAGGACACGTCGGCGACGCTGGCGGGCGCGTACCCGTTCGTCGCCGAGGGCGGGCTCGGTGCCGATGGCGTATTCGTCGGCCAAGACCTCTACTCGGGCGGGAGCTTCGTCTACGACCCGTGGGTGCTCTACGCACGCGGCATCATCACCGCACCCAACGTGGTGCTGGCCGGGATCGTCGGTTCCGGCAAGTCATCGCTCGCCAAGTCGCTCTACACGCGGTCGCTGCCGTTCGGGCGGCGCGTGTACGTGCCTGGTGATCCGAAGGGCGAACACACCGCCGTCGCCAACGCCGTCGGCGGACGCGCCATCGTCCTCGGCCACGGTCTCAACACGCGCTTGAACCCGCTCGACGAAGGCCACCGACCGAGCGGGTTGTCGGATGAGCAGTGGGCCTCGACCGTCGCGGCCCGGCGTCGTGACCTGATCGGCGCGCTCGCGGAGACTGTGCTCGCGCGGGGCTTGTCGCCGTTGGAGCACACCGCGATCGACATCGCCCTGACCCAGACGGTGCGGGAGAACGACGTGCCGATCCTGCCGATGGTCGTCGATCGCATCCTCGCCCCGAGCACGGATGCCGACGGCAGGCTGGCCGAGGACGGCCGGCTCGTCGGACACGCGCTGCGCCGCCTCGTCGCCGGCGACCTGGCCGGTCTGTTCGACGGGCCTTCCACAGTCGCGTTCGATCCGTCGTTGCCGATGATCTCGCTCGACCTCTCGCGGGTCACCGAGAACTCGACCCTGATCTCGGTGTTGATGACGTGCTCGTCGGCGTGGATGGAGTCCGCGCTGCTCGACCCGAACGGCGGGCAGCGGTGGGTGATCTACGACGAGGCCTGGCGGCTCATGTCCCACCCGGCCCTGTTGCGGCGGATGGATGCGCACTGGCGACTCGCCAGGCACTACGGGATCGCGAACATGCTGATCTTCCACAAGCTCACCGACCTCGACAACGTGGGCGATCAAGGCTCCGCCATGCGCTCGCTGGCCAACTCGCTTCTGGCGAACGCCGAGACGCGGATCGTGTACCGGCAGGAGTCCGACCAGCTCGGGCCGACCGCGACCGCCCTCGGTCTGACCGGGACGGAGCAGCAGCTCTTGCCGAATCTCGGCGTCGGCCAGGGCCTGTGGCGGATCAAGGCCAGGAGCTTCGTCTGCCAGCACCAGCTCCACCCCGACGAACTCGCCCTGTTCGACACCAGCAGCCGCGCAGCGGGAGGCCACCGATGAACCTCAATGGCCCGCGCCGCCCCATCCTGAGCGAGGACGAGACGACGGCTCCGGTCGAGTTGCCGCACGTCGTCGTCACCGTCGCCGGAGACGGCACCCTCACCGCGATGGTCGATGGAGCACCATTCGCGTCGCCGGACGCGATCGTGTGGACGCGGGCGACGTTCGGGCGACTCATGGATGCCATCACCCAGGGCCGCACGATCGCGGTCCGGGTCGAGGTGCGCGAGAGCGACGGCAGCGTCTTCACCGACATCCTCCGCACGCGCAAGCCCCGACGCGCCGTGGCCCCGTCCGAGAACCCTGTGCCAGAGACTCGTCGAAGTCGCCACGCCCGACGGACGCCACGTCTGGCGGAGGTCACCGCTGGCGGGTTCGTGCCCGGCGAGGATGTCGCCGTGGCGACGATCGTCTCCCACACCGACGCCACCGGAACCGGGGAGGCCCGTGCGCTCATCGACCTCGACGACCTGCCCGACGGCACACACGAGGTGATCCTGCTGGGGCGCATCTCGGGCATTCTCGCGGTGCGGCGACTGACATGAACCAGCGGCGAGCCGGGGGCATGGGCGACGAACTCACCAACGCCGCCCTCACTGGTCTGATCGGCATGTTCGGGATCGCGCTCGTCCTCCGCGCCGCCGGCAGCGTCGCCGCGTTCCTCACCGGTACACCGCAGCCCGACGCTGGCGCAGCGGCGGGGCTCACCGTGCTGTTCAACCCCGGCGATCCGGCGACTGCGCTCGGTGCCGACGGGCTCAACCCGGTCGTCTACTGGCTCATCAGCGCGGCACTGCTCGGCGGACTCGCCGCCGGGATCGCATGGGTCTGGATCATGCTACGGCGACACACACGGAAGACCGAGACCGACCCGCACCGACTCGCGGGGATCGCGACCAGCCAGGAAGTCAAGACCGCAGCATCCGCGAAGGCACTGCTTCACCGCGCGGCCACCCTGCGGCCCTCCGTGGAGACGCCGACACCGCAGGATGTCGGCTACCTGCTCGGCGCCAGTCGTGGAACGAAGGTCTGGGCATCGGTCGAGGACTCGATCCTGCTGATCGGCCCGCCCCGCTCAGGCAAGGGTCTGCATGTCGTCATCAACGCGATCCTCGACGCAGCCGGTGCGGTCGTCACGACCAGCACGAGGCCCGACAACCTCACCGCGACGCTTCGCGCTCGACGCCGCAAGGGTGGGCCGGTCGCGGTGTTCGATCCCCAGCACCTCGCGGAAGGTATCCCCGCTGGGCTGCGCTGGTCACCCATTCGCGGCTGCGGCGATCCGTTGACGGCGATGATCCGCGCCAACGGCCTCGCCGCTGCTACGGGTCTCAGCGCTGGCGGGGTTGAGTCCGGTGGGTTCTGGGAGGGCAAGACCCGCACCGCACTCCAAAGCCTGCTGCACGCTGCCGCGCTCGACGGCCGCCCGCCGGCAGAGCTGTTCAGGTGGACACTCGACCCCAGCGCCGCGTCCGAGGCGGTGGCGATCCTCAACTCGCACCCGAACGCGGCGATGGGCTGGGACGACTCTCTGGCAGCGATGATCGACGCCGACCCCAAGACCCGCGACAGCATCTGGCAAGGCGTCTCCCTCGCCCTCGCTGCCCTCGCGGACCCGCGCGTGCTCGATGCCGTCACGCCGGGCCCGCACGAGCACTTCGACCCCGAGACCTTCCTCACCGAGCAAGGCACGCTCTACCTGCTCGCCACCGGGGCGGGAGCGGGGGCGTCCGCGTCACTGGTCGCGGCGTTCGTCGAAGACTTGATCGAGACCGCCCGCCGACTCGCCGCGCGTTCACCGGGAGCGCGTCTCGATCCGCCGCTGCTGCTTGCCCTCGACGAGATCGGGAACCTCGCCCCGCTGCCGTCGCTGCCGACGCTCATGGCCGAAGGCGGCGGCACCGGGATCACGACCATGCCGGTGTTGCAGTCGCTCGCCCAAGCCCGCGACAGGTGGAGTGAGCATCAGGCCGGCGCGATCTGGGACGCCAGCATCGTCAAGATCATCCTCGGCGGAGCATCCAACAGTCGCGACCTTCAAGACCTCTCCACCCTCATCGGAGAGCGTGACGAGTACACCGACAGCGTGACCCTCGGCGACCACGGCACCCGCTCCAACCAGCGCTCCATCCGCCGCGTCCCGATCCTGCCACCAGACCGCATCCGTACCCTCCCCTTCGGTACCGGCATCACCATGCTGCGCTCCGCGCCGCCCATCGTCACCGACCTCCGCGCCTGGCCAACCCGGCCCGACGCCAGCCAGCTCCGCAGCGACCGCGACGAACTCGAAGCGCTGCTGCGCCACCGTCCCGCGTCCTGACTGCGCTTGGGAATCGGGGCGTACCTGCCTGACACAGCGACCACACACGGCTGGTCGCCCGAGTTCAGGAGGACGCCATCATGGCCATTCGTACGCACCAGTCAATCTCCGGTTTCGTCGCCTCGGACCCGCAGCTCAGCTACACCGACCGCGGCGACGCACGGCTCTACATGAAGGTCGGCATCGAGCACTACCGCAAGGAACCCGACAACACCTTCACGCAACTGGAGACGACCTTCCACGACCTCATCGCGTATCGCGGTGCCGCCGAGCAGGGAGCCGAGCGGCTCGCCAAGGGCGACAACATCATCGCCGACGGGCGGGTGCGTGACTACTCGTACGAGCGCTACGGCCAGCGGTACGAGGGTGAGGAGTTCATCGCGACGCGCATCGGACACGACCTCGCCCGCACCCGCTACGAGGTGGATCGCAGCGAACGCACCTCCGGTCGAGACGCAACGGCGTTCACTGCCCCTCAGCAGGCCGCGCCGTCCACCGCGGCCGCCATCGGAATGTGAGCGGCTCCACCATGAGAGATCAGTTCCTCCCTGAGCACGAGGACATGCCACCCGAGGCAGGTCTCGCGTCCCCGCGTTTCGACGTTCCTGAGCCGCCGCATCCGGTCAATTGGAATCTGCTGACCGCCAACGATCTCGAAGCCGAGTTGCTCGAACTGAACCGCTGGGTGGACTGGCTTCGCCACACCTACGGACTTCCGGCCAGCGTCGTGCCGCCCTACTGGCACCGTCACCCCGAACTCCTCTGGGAACTGTCGGCGCTGCACCTGCACTGGCTGTGCGCATACGACCCCGAGCAGAACGGGTCGGCACCGCTCGGCTGGCACCGCGACTTCGCCGATGCCCGGGCCCGACTTCGTGACTGGGTGGCTGCCTGCGGCACTCGGCTTGACCGAGACCGGCCGACTCGCCAGACGAGCTGGCCAGGTGAAGACCCCACTCAGCCCATCGAGGACTCACCGATCACGGATCGGGACGAGGACTTCGTTCGGTTCGTGATCGACATGGTGGACGCACGCCAGGAAGCAGAGGATGCCTTCTTCGCGGGCATCGACCCGGAGACGGGCGAGGTGTGAATCATGACGCGCCGCTATGAACGGAAGACCGGGCAGCGTCAGCAGAGCGAGCGCGAGCTGACGATCCGCGCCGAGTTCCACGAGCCGCCAGACCTGGACAAGCTCTGCGAGCTGCTGATCCGCCTGGCACTCCAGCAATCGGGCTCATGCCGCTCAGAAGGTGCGACTCGACCGAAGCGCCCTCGTGCTGCGGCGAGCGCCTCGTCGTAGAATGTAGGCATCCGTCGCGGATGGCGGATGTTGTGGTCCTAGCGCTTCGCCTCGGCGGGGCAAAGTAAACGTGGCCGATTCGGCCTAGTCCTACAGCCTTCGGGCTCTTCTCACGATCAGCATCCGCTCTCACAAGTCCGCGTCGGCAGGACCAGTGACTGTGGAGAAGAGCCATGACGATCATCGACGCGGACCGAACCGCGATAGACAGCCTCGTAGCGCCAACCCCGTTCCCCGGATCGTTCGCCGTCTCCTACCTGCGAGTCTCCACGAAGGAGCAGGCGGAGAAGGGCGGCAACGCGGAGGGCTTCTCGATCCCTGCGCAGCGCGAGGCGAACCAGCGCAAGGCCGACCAGCTCGGCGCAACGATCATCGAAGAGTTCGTCGACGCGGGCGAATCGGCTCGCAAGGCCGACCGACCCGAGCTGATGCGGATGATCCAGTACGTTGCCAAGCACAAGACGAACTACTGCATCGTCCACAAGGTCGACCGGCTCGCCCGCAACCGTGCTGACGACGTGACCATCCACCTCGCGCTCAAGGACGCAGGCGTCACGCTGGTGTCGGCCACGGAGAACATCGACGAGACACCATCGGGGATGCTGCTGCACGGCATCATGTCCTCAATCGCGGAGTTCTACTCCCGCAACCTCGCCACTGAGGTCGTCAAGGGCCTGTCGCAGAAGGCTGCGCAGGGCGGCACAGTGACGAAGGCTCCCATCGGCTACCGCAACGTCGGCGTGCGCGACGACTTCGGGCGGGAGGTACGCACCGTCGAGATCGACGAGGAACGAGCCCGACTGATCCGGTGGGCGTTCCAGGTGTTCGCCTCCGGTGACTGGACAACCAGCCAGCTCCACCAAGAACTGGTGGCGCGAGGCCTCACGACAGCTGCGTCGCCGCGACGGCCATCCCGACCCATCGGGAAGTCGTCGGTGCATCGGATGCTGACGAACCCGTACTACAAGGGCAGCGTCCGCTACCAGGGCGTCACCTACGCCGGAGCGCATGAGGCCATCGTCCCCAACGAAGTGTGGGACCAGGTGCAGACCGTGCTCGGCACGCATCGCTCGGCCGCCGACGCGACGCAGGTGCACGAGCACTACTTGAAGGGCACCGTGTTCTGCGGGCAGTGCGGGTCGCGGCTGCTGGTGTGCAACGCGAAGAGCAGTCAGGGCACGATCTACCCGTACTTCGTGTGTGCCAGCCGCCACGGCGGCAGAGGCAACTGCACCCGGCAGGCCATGCTGATCGAGCAGGTCGAACGGCTCATCGAACGCTTCTACGCCAAGGTCCAGCTCGACCCCGAAACGACGCAGGCCGTCTCGGCGATGCTCCATGCCCGGTTCGACGAGATGATGGCCGAAGGGGCCGCCGAACTCACTGACCTGGCGACACGGAGAACCCAGCTCGAAGGCGAACAGCAGAAGCTGCTCCAGGCCCACTACGCCGGAGCCATCCCGCTCGACCTCCTCAAGAAGGAACAGGACCGGATCACTGCGTCGCTGGAGACCATCGAGCACCGGATCACGGCGCACCACGGCCACTACGCCGACGCACGCGCGAACCTCGATGACTCGCTGAAACTGCTGTCGAACGCCGCCGACCTCTACGAGCACGCCGACGACGCGAACCGCAGGCTGTGCAACCAGGCGCTGTTCAAGGCGATCTACATCGACGAGGACAACGACGTGCGCGTCGGCTACCGCAACCCGTACGACGGGCTGAGCCTGTCCGGCCTCCATGCCGACGCCCTGAGCTGGGCCGCCGAGGCGAAGAAAATGGGCCAGGCGCGAACCGCGACCAAGGGCGGACCCTTGGTCGCAAGTTCACACCTGACCCGTTTGGGGTGGATGACGAGACTTGAACTCGCGACCACCTGGACCACAACCAGGGGCTCTACCAACTGAGCTACATCCACCATTGCCGCCGCAATCGGGCAGCTCGCTCATGATATCGGAACACCCCGCCAGCCCCAAAACGATGGGGCCGCCGTCATGAGCGACGACTACGTGAACTGCCTCAGGCGTTCTTCGACTGCGGCTCGAAGTCCATCTCCGGGGGCTCCTCAGCATCCCCGAAACCGGTGAGGGAGCCCTGGCAGCGGCGCGCTGCCACCTTCGCCTGGGAGGTCGACGGCCCGGGCTCGGGCACCATGATCGTCTGGCGGTAGTACGTGAGTTCCTCGATCGATTCCTGGATATCGGCCAGGGCGCGATGGTTCCCGTTCTTGCCCGGCGCCTGGTAGTAGGTGCGGGGGTACCAGCGCTTCGCGAGTTCCTTGATCGAGCTGACGTCGACATTGCGATAGTGCACCCAGGCCTCGAGCTCGGGCATGTCCTTGGCGAGGAAGGTGCGGTCGGTGCCAATCGTGTTGCCGGCCAGCGGTGCCTTGCGCTCCTGGGGCACGTACTGCTTGATGTAGGCCAGCACCTGCTGTTCGGCATCGGCCATCGTCGTGGTGCAGGTCTTCAGCTCTTCGAGCAGGCCCGACTTGGTGTGCATCTCGGTGACGAAGTCGCCCATGTGGTCCATGGCCTTGTCGCTGGCCTTGACCAGGACGTCCACGCCTTCGCCTTGAATGTTGAGCTCACCGTCGGTGACCAGGCAGGCCACCTCGATGAGCTCGTCCACACCCAGGTCGAGCCCGGTCATCTCACAGTCGATCCACACCAGCATGCCGTTGTTCACGAGGACCCACTTTATCCCGTGGCAGTTGCGCCGTGACGGCGCGCGTGGGGGAGCGCGGAATCCTCACGGTTCGCCAGCGGAGCCCGGCAACGGCATCATCGCCCCAGCTGGGCTCAGCTGCCGCCGTTCTCCTCGGCCTCGCCGTACTCCTTGGCCGCTTCGAGACGCGCCTTCTCCTCCAGCGCTGCTGTCCCCGTGTGCGGTACATATTTGAACAACCATCCGGTGCTGAGCACGCCGATGCCACCCACGACGAACGCACTGGCGGCCAAACCTGCAATGGCTGCCACCCCGCTGATGATCAGCGGACCGATCGCTGTACCCGAGTCGGACAGCACACGCCAGGCAGCCAGGAACTGTGCGCGTCCCAGCTCCGGCGAGGAGTCGGACCCGAGCGTGAGCACGATTCCACTCGACACCCCATTGCCGATGCCCAGCAGACAAGCGACCAGCGTGATGGTGGCGAAGTCGTGGGTGAGTGGTAGCGCCAGAAGGCACAGACTCATCGTCCCGATGGCGGGAATCGTCACCCAGAACCGCCCGAACTTGTCCATGATGGCGCCGCCTGGGAAGAACAGCAGAACGTCGAAGCCCATCGATATGGAGTAGATGAGGCTCGTCGCCGCGGGGGAGATGCCGTGTGACTGGGCCCACAACGGGATGATCGTCTGGCGCACCGAACGGATCAGCATCA
This sequence comes from Propionibacterium sp., assembly GCF_047719395.1. Classification (NCBI taxonomy): domain Bacteria; kingdom Bacillati; phylum Actinomycetota; class Actinomycetes; order Propionibacteriales; family Propionibacteriaceae; genus Propionibacterium; species Propionibacterium sp. The sequence goes on along the minus strand of NZ_JBDNTB010000035.1, from coordinate 11,898 downwards.
ATGCAAGGCAACCCGTGCCGAGGGTGAGCAGCACATGACTGTGCTTGCGCAGTACGGCCATCGTGCTGACCCGTTTGCGCGACCTGCGTTCGCGGATGACGGCCAGCCCGTGCGCCTCTCCGGGCAGATCGGGCATGAACAGGGTGACGATCCCGGCGCCGAAACTCATGAAACCGGAGAATGCGAAGGCCGCGGCGAGACTCCAGTGCGAGATGATGGCCGCCGCAATGAGCGGGCCGACGAACCACCCGACCCGGAAGACACCGCCGAGCGTCGACATGGCGCGGGCACGCCAGTGCAGCGGAATGCGTTCGGTGAGATATGTCTGCCTGGCAAGGTTGAACACCGACGCGGTGAAGCCCTGCAGCAGCACGGCCAGAGCCAGCACCCACAGTGAATGCACCAGGAAGATCATGGCCATCGTGCAGGTGTCGATGAAGCACGACCCCGCGATCGCGATCTTCTCGCCCACTCGGTCTGCCGCATAGCCGGCGGGCAGGTCACCGATCACTTGCGCGATGCCGCGCAGCGCGGTGATGAACGCAGCCAGTCCGACGCTGGCGCCCAGCACCGTTGCCTGGATCGCCACCAGGGGGATGACTGCTCCGAAGCCGATGGACGCGAGCAAGGTGGGCCCATAGACCCCGAAAAGGGTCTTCCCCCACTGCTTCTGCTCAGTCGTCACGGTGCCAGAGTCTTTCACTTCTCCCGAATGGCCTGCACAGTGCTCCTGTATGCGATACGGTGACGGGCTTTGTGACTGACGCGGACATCCCGGCACCTTGCGCGGCAAGGACGCGGCGGCAGGCAGCCGTCGAGCGCCCCACCGTGAAAGTTCTGGATCGCCAAAGCCCTAGACTTGGTGGCCGGGCCCGGTAGCTCAGTGGATAGAGCAGCAGCCTTCTAATCTGTCGCGCGTGGGTTCGACTCCCACCCGGGCCGCCCGTTTCCCACATCCATCCCGGGTACTCTGGCGCCGTGTCGATGCCATCGCCTGCTGTGGCGCTCCCGGAGCGCCGCGCCCGCCGCTTGTCAGGCGTGCCGCGTGCCATTCAGCCGGGCCAGAGCAGACGCAGGCGAATGGCCCGGAACCCGCTCACCTGGCTGACCGCCGCGTTCTTCCCGTTCTGCGTCTTCCTGCTGTGGCAGGTGTACCTGAGCTACCGCAAGACCATCAGCCAGTCCATCGGCAACTACACCGAACAGCACGGCGGCACTCGCTCGATGCCCACCGTCTACCAGTTCAACGAGGCGCTGTGGAGGTGCACGAAGCTGGCCTTGGTGACCCTGCTCATCGGTGTGGTCGTCTTCCTGCTGCTGGATCGGCTGCGCCCCACCACCTGGGTGCTCAAGGCTGTCGCGCTGTTCTGGGGCGGCGCCGTGGCGGTCTATTTCGCCGCCAATGCGAACGACTGGGTGGCATCCCGGCTCACCGTGGACGACTCCGACCCGATGGGCAGCGTGCGCGCCGCCATCTATGTGGCGCCCTTCGTCGAGGAAGCCGCGAAGGCATCGGTGCTCTTCCTTCTCGCGATCCTGGTGCGTTACCGCATTGTCAGCGTCATGCAGTCCGTGGCGCTCGCTGGATTTTCGGCGGTCGGCTTCGCGGTGACCGAGGACATCGTCTACTACATCCGCACCTACCTGTACGGCTCGATGGTCTACGGCCAGGACGCGAACCAGGCGCTCCACGAGATCTACGTCTCGCGGGGCTTGCAGACCTGGTGGGGCCATCCGCTGTTCACGACCTTCACGGCCATCGGAATGGCGGTGGCAATCCGGGCTCGCAGCAAGCTGGTGCGAGTGCTCGCGCCGGTGGCTGGATTCTTGTTCGCGGCCTGCGCCCACATGGCATTCAACGGATCGCAGCTGGCCGGTGGCAGCGAATCGCTCATCTTCATCATCGGCGGGGCACTCATGCTCATGTTGCTCTTCCGCTACGTCGTGTACATCCGGGCCGAGGCCCGGCAGATCCGTGCGCGGCTCGACGATTTCGTCATGACCGGCTGGTTGCTGCCCCGTGATCCCGTTGTCTATTCCGGTTTTTTCCGGCGCGCCAAACTCCTCATCGCTGCCACCCTTCGAGGGCCGCGAGTACTCATCGCCACCGTGTGCATGATGCGTCACATGACTGAGCTGGCATACCTGCGGGCCTCGGTGACGCGCGGCGTCATGGACGACGCCGCCCTGCTGCGTGGCCGAGAGCTGCTCGACGACATTGCGCTGCTGCGCCCCAGGGCCCTCTACGAGACCGAGGGACTGCCCGTCAAACCGGAGAACTGGACCTGGCAGAACATCCGCGGCTGGTTCGGCAGAAGATGGCGTGCGCTGCCCCGGCCGAGGCGCCGAAGCTTCGCCCCTCCCACCGGGGACTCAGTGCCCGCCGGAGAGCCGCTGCGCTGGGGCGAGTGATCCGCAGCACCTCTAGACTGGATTCCCCTTCATAGCCATCCAAGGATGCGGTGACACCCACCGCAGCTTGCCACTGATCGCATTCAGCTTCTCGGGGAACCCGAAACTCGTCGTGATGAACGAATCGTGTCCGGCGTGCCAGAGTGGAGGCATCGACTGCGGAAGGTGGTGCTGTGACTGCTGAGCAACTGGGGTCCGCCCTGTCGCAGTTGCGCGCAGCCCTGGCTGGCGTCCGGCTTCCCCTCGTGGTGCCAGGCGCAAGCGAGCAGCGCCAGGAAGCCGCTGCCATCGTCACCCAGCTCGACGACTATGTCCTGCCGCGGCTCACGCACCTGGATGCGCCCCTGCTCGCCGTGGTGGGCGGCTCGACCGGGGCCGGGAAATCCACCCTGGTCAACTCCCTGCTCGGACGCCCGGTGAGCCCGTCCGGGGTCATCCGTCCCACCACCCGAAGCCCCGTGCTGGTGCACAACCCCGACGATGGGCTCTGGTTCGACTCCGAACGCATTCTGCCGAGCCTTGCCCGCACGAAAGCACCGTCGAGTGGGGCGAACGCCCTGCAGCTGGTGCCCGAGCCCGCACTTCCGGAGGGTTTGGCCCTGCTCGATGCCCCCGACATCGACTCGCTCGTCGAGGAGAACCGCACAATGGCCGCGCAGCTGCTCGACGCCGCCGACCTGTGGCTTTTCGTCACCTCAGCAGCCCGCTATGCCGACGCTGTTCCGTGGGACTATCTGACGTCCGCAAGCCGTCGCGGTGCGGCTGTGGCGGTGGTGTGCGATCGCATCCCACCAGCGGCGATGCAGGAAGTTCCCAGCGACCTGGCCCGCCTGATGACTGCCCGCGGACTGGCCGATTCGCCGCTGTTCGCCGTGCCGGAAACCGTCACCGATTCCCGGGGAATGTTGCCCGAAGCCGCCGTCTCGCCGATCCGCAGCTACCTGGCGACACTGGCGGCCGACCGGCGTCACCGGGAGCAGATCGTCCTGCAGACCCTCAGCGGAGCCATCGCCGCCATCTGCCGCAGGGCTCCGGGTGTTGCCGAGGCGGTGCAGGTCCAGGGCCAGGCGGCCGCCCAGCTCGAGACCGATGCCACCCAGTCCTTCCAGGAGGCCTCGCGGGCGGTGAAGGTGCAGTCCAGCGACGGCACCCTGCTGCGCGGCGAGGTTCTGCTGCGCTGGCACGACTATGTGGGCACCAGCGAATTCAGCCGCGTCATCGACGAGAAGGTCAGCTGGGTGCGCGACCGGCTGGTGCGTGCCCTGAAGGGCGAACCGCCGCAGGGCACCAATGCCGCAATAGCTGCCGAGTCCGGCCTGGAGGCCCTCGTGATCGAACAGGGCGAAGCGGCTGCCGAGCGCGCCGCGCTGGCTTGGCGGGGGAGTCCCGCAGGAAGGATCCTCGTCGACGAGCATCCTGAACTGGCTCGCACCAGCGATGATTTCAGCGCCCAGGTCTCCGAGGCGATCCGCGATTGGCAGGGTGATGTGCTCACCCTTGTCGGTGAGCAGGGCAAGGGCCGCCGGCGTGCCGCCAGGCTCACCGCCGCCGGGGTGAACGGCGTCGGTGCCGCAGTGATGATCGTCATCTTCGCCCACACGGCCGGCCTCAGTGGCGCAGAGATCGGCGTGGCCGGCGGTACCACGGTCGTGGCGCAACGACTTCTCGAAGCCATCTTCGGCGACGAGGCCGTCCGGCGGCTCGCCGAGACCGCCAAGCAGCGCTTGGACGAACGCGTCGAGGCACTCATGTCCATCCAGCTCGTGCGCTTCACCCAGGTGCTCTCCGACACCGGATTGAATGCGACCGCCGCCGAGGACATCGACCAGGCCGTGCAGGCAGTCGTGGCGGCGAGGCACGGGCGGGAAGGCGAACATCTGGACACGGCAACCGGCCGGGCCGCATCATTGCCCGCCGTCACACCGTCGCCTGCCCTCGAAACGGGGGGGCAGGCGAATACTGTGCAGGTCACGCAGATGCCGGAAGGCGATCAGGCCGAGATCTACGACGCGGAGCTGGTCGGGGACGACGATCGTCCTGGCGTCACGAATCCGGACCGCCATCGCGAGGACGGCCGATGAAGTCGCCATTCGGGCCACGCCGTGATGTCACCTCCGATCTGGGCGAGCGGATCGACGCGCTCCACCGCGCCGTCGAGCTGAGCCGTGGCCGGGCTGACGAGCAGGTGCTGGAGCGGGCATCTGCGGTGGTGGACAGGGCGGACGACCGGCTCTCCTTCAGCGGATCGAACACGGTGGTCGCGTTGGCCGGAGCCACCGGTTCAGGAAAGTCGAGCCTGTTCAACGCGCTCGTCGGGGCGGACCTGGCCCAGGCCGGGGTGAGGCGCCCCACCACCGCGCGCGCCATGGCTGCCTGCTTCGGCGACGAGGTGCCCAACCGGCTGCTCGACTGGCTCGATGTCCCGGTGCGCACCCTGGTGGCCGGCACCAAGGAACTCGACGGCCTGGTGCTGCTCGACCTGCCTGACCACGATTCCATCGAGGAGGACCACCGGCTCGAGGCCGAGCGGCTGGTGAGCCTGGTCGATGCCCTGGTGTGGGTGGTGGACCCCCAGAAGTACGCCGATGACGCGCTGCACAACCGCTATCTGGCGCCCATGGCGCCCTACGCCACGGTGATGATCATTGCTTTCAACCAAGCGGACCGCCTCGATGACGAGGGGCTTCACCGGGCTACTGCGGATCTGCGGCAGCTGCTGGATGCCGAGGGCCTGGCAGACACCCCGCTGCTGGACACATCCGCTGCCACCGGTGCGGGTGTTGCCGACCTCAAGCAGCAGCTCGCCGACGTGGTGAAGGCCAAGAAGGTGGCGGTGCATCGTATCTCCACCGACGTCGCGGAGGCTGCCGCAGGGCTGAAGGATCAGCTCGGCCCAGATGTCTCCACAACGCTTGACCAGCGTCACGTGGACGACCTCGTGGACTCCTTCGCCCGAGCCGCGGGGGTGCAGGTGGTCGGTGACGCCGTGGCCGATTCCACCCGGCGGCGTGGCTCGGCAGCCACGGGCTGGCCCCTCGTCTCCTGGATCTCACGACTACGACCCGACCCGCTCAAGCTTCTGCACCTGGATCTGCCTTCGCTCCGGCGTGCCGGGCATCCTCGTCCCGAGGAGATCTCCCCGGCCTCGGTGCAACGCACGAGCCTGGCCACCACAACCGGTGGTGTGGAGACGGCGCGAGTCGCCACATCGGTGCGGGCGCTGTCAGACAGCGCCTCACGAGGGCTTCCGCCCCTGTGGGCACAGGCTGTGCGCGGCGCATCCGTCGAGCAACTGGAGCACGTGCCCGACGCCCTCGACAGGTCCGTCGCCACCACCGACCTCGGCATGTCCGACGGTGGCGGCTGGTGGCCGGCGGTGCGCGTCGTGCAGTGGATCCTCATCTGCGCAGTGGTGGTGGGGCTGGCCTGGCTGTTCATCAATGTCCTGTTCGCCGGTGCACTTCCCGTGCCCCGGTGGCACAGCGCCCCCGTGCCCACCCTCCTCGTGGTGGGCGGCGTCATCGCCGGTCTGCTGCTGGGTTTCCTGAGCCGCCGTGCGCTGGAGTGGACCGCTCGGCACAGGCGCTCCCGGGCCATCACGGTGCTCAACTATTCGGTGGCGCAGGTCGCCGATCAGATGGTCGTCGGGTCGATCGCCGCTGAGCTGGATCGTCATGCGCAGGCATGTGCGGCGGTGGCTGCTGCCGCTGCGCGTCAGTGACCGTTCTCGGTACCGGGAACGGCCCGTGCTGTCGGCCACCGCTCTCGACCACCGTCCTCGGGCACGACCTCACCCGCGGGACCAGCAGATTCACCCGTCCCGAACGCATTGCCGCGGCACAGACATCCGATCCGGTGGGCTTCGACGAAAGCCGATCCGCTACCGCAACCGTGCCGCCAGGGCTTGAGGATCCCGCCGCCTGAGGGTTCGGTGCGTCGCGTCATTTCGGTGCGCCCTCTCGGCGCTGGCATACTGTGGGCGCAGCTGCGCTGTGTCCAGGCAGTGCCGACAGGCCGAATCGTCTCGCGAAGGAAATCCAGGCTCACATGGCTGAATTCATTTACCAGATGCACAATGTTCGCAAGACGATCGGCGACCGACTCATCCTGGATGATGTGACGCTGTCCTTCTTCCCCGACGCGAAGATCGGCGTGGTGGGCCCCAACGGCGCCGGCAAGTCCACGCTGCTCAAGGTGATGGCCGGGCTCGAGCCGATCAACAACGGCGATGCCTTCCTCGCCAAGGACGCCTCCGTCGGCATCCTTCAGCAGGAGCCGCCCCTCACCGAGGACAAGACGGTGATGGAGAACGTCGAGGAGGCCGTCGGCGGAGTCAAGACCATGCTGGACCGCTTCAACGAGATCAGCGCGGCACTGGCCGATCCCGAAGCGGACTACGACACTCTGCTCGCCGAAATGGGTGAGCTGCAGACCGAACTGGACCATCGCAACGCGTGGGACATCGACTCCCAGTTGCTGCAGGCCATGGACGCACTGCAGTGCCCGCCGCCGGACACTCCGGTGTCGGTGCTGTCAGGAGGCGAACGGCGCCGCGTCGCACTGTGTAAGCTGCTGCTGGAACAGCCCGACCTGCTGCTCCTCGACGAGCCCACCAACCACCTGGATGCCGAATCGGTGAACTGGCTGGAAGGTCACCTGCGCAGCTATCCGGGCGCGGTGCTGTGCGTCACCCACGACCGCTACTTCCTCGACCACGTTGTCGGCTGGATCTGCGAGGTCGACCGCGGACGCCTCTACCCCTACGAGGGCAACTACTCCACCTACCTCGACACCAAGCGCAAGCGCCTGCAGATCGAGGGCCAGAAGGACGCCAAGCGCGCCAAGATCCTCGAACGAGAGCTGGAATGGGTGCGCTCCAGCCCCAAGGCCCGCCAGGCCAAGAACAAGGCCCGGCTGGCTCGCTACGAGGAACTGGCGGCAGAGGCCGAGCGCAGCAGAAAGCTCGACACCGGCGAGATCAACATCCCGCCGGGCAAGCGTCTCGGCGCCGAGGTGCTGCAGGCAGTCGACCTGCACAAGGGCTTTGACGGCCGCGTGCTGTTCAACGGACTGGACTTCACCCTGCCCCGCGCAGGGATCGTCGGCATCATCGGCCCCAACGGCGTGGGCAAGTCCACGCTGTTCAAGATGATCGTCGGCGAGGAAACCCCCGACTCCGGCGAGCTGAAGGTCGGCAAGACCGTCGAGATCAGCTATGTCGACCAGGGCCGCGAAGGCCTCGATCCCGAGAAGAACGTGTGGGAGGTCGTCTCCGACGGCCTGGACTACATCAAGGTGGGCAACTTCGAGGTACCCAGCCGCGCCTACGTGGCGTCCTTCGGCTTCAAGGGCCCCGACCAGCAGAAGCCCTCCGGGGTGCTGTCCGGCGGCGAGCGCAACCGCCTCAACCTGGCGCTGACCTTGGAGCAGGGAGGGAACCTGCTGCTGCTCGACGAGCCGACCAATGACCTCGATGTGGAAACCCTCCAGAGCCTGGAGGACGCCCTGCTGGAATTCCCCGGATGCGCCGTGGTGATCTCCCACGATCGCTGGTTCCTCGACCGCATCGCCACCCACATCCTCGCGTGGGAGGGCGCCGGCGAGGATGACAACGATCCCTCGTGGTTCTGGTTCGAGGGCAACTTCGCCGACTACGAGGCCAACAAGATCGCCAGGCTCGGCGAGGAGGCGGCACGTCCGCACGCCAGCAAGCACCGCAGGCTCACCCGCGGCTGACTTCCGGGCTGCGGCTCAGTGCTGCAGCACCGGGTTGTAGCGAAGGCTGTTGTACCTGGCCGGGCACTCCTCGCCGATCGACAGGCCAGTCGCCAGCCGCCCCGCGTCCCGCAGGGCGTGCAGCCGAGGAACCAGCCGGTCGCGCACATGCCAGGGGTCGAGGGTGTTGAGGTAGATCTTCGTGCCGCCCTCGAAACCGGCCAGTGTCGACACCCGCCACTTCAGGTTGATTCGCCAGGGCATCGGCAGGTCCACGTCGGGTGCGCGATGGTGCCACTCCTCGTTGCACGGCACGCCGATACCGGTGGCCGCATGGCAGGCATGCACGAGCGCGGACATCGCCTCCTGCTCTGCTGCATTTTGCAGCCACGGTTCGCACACCGGTGACTTGGACACGATTTCGACGGTGGGGAAGCGGTGCCCGAAACCCGCATAGGCGATCGCATGGCTGTTCTCTGCGATCACCAGATTCTGCTGAATGGCCACATTGAGCGCCAGATCGTTGTAGGCGTTCGGATTCGCCCGCAGCCGCACCAGCTCCTGCTCGGTCTCCTGGGACCGTTCGTCGATCGAGACCAATTGCTTGTGCAGATGATCGAAGGATGCACCGGCCTGACGCAACCAGTTCTGGAAGACCGCCACATAGCGCACGTGATGGTTCTGCTCGTAGAGCTCCTGCATGGCCCTCACGGTGAAACCGATGTACTCCGAATGCTCTTTGGGTGTCAGCGTGCCTGACGCGGCCAGCTGCGAGGAATCCGTGGCGCCGTCCACGAAATGCCGCCTGGCCACGATGACATCGTGGCCGCTCGCGAACATGCCGATGGCCCGTTGGGCGAGCTCGGCATCGCTGAGCCGAGCCGGATCCACCTCGGCTGGACTGCTCGCAGTTTTTCGGATCTTCAGCAGGGACTCCACGTGCTTCCTGCCCTGGGGGTCGGCGCAGTACTGGGCGCATCGTGCGAGGACGGACTGCGGCGGGTGGTAGCCGTAGTTGCGGGTCCAGAAGGAGTAGTTGACGATCGCAAACAGATTGGGGATGCGGCGGAACTGCGCCTGCGTGTCGTGCCACTGCGAGGGCAGCACGCCGTACAGCGTCCGCCACCCGTTCGGCGTGCACACCCGGCGCGCCTTCTCCGGAGTCGTGTCGGCCATCCTGTCCGGGCAGAAGGCACACCAGCGGTCGGCTTCGCCGTGGCCCAACGACACAGGGCTCGCCGGGGGCTCGGAGATGGGGCGGTCGGCGCGACCGGGCACCGTCCACACCTCCACGCCGGTCAGCAGATTGACCTGTTTGACGGTCCCGTCCGGCATGACACGCAAGGGATCGCGATGTGCGAACTCGCCCATGTCCTGAGTCTAGGGACGCGTGCTCCAAAGGGTGCGGCACAGGAAACCTGCATTCCTGGAGGGGAGCCCCCATGAAACGCGAATCCTTCAAGGGATGCGCTGTACGCGGGGGATGCCCGACATGAGGTTGGCCCCCCGGGTGACCGCACTTGAGGGTATTGGATGGAGCCATGACCGAATCTCTGCCTGAGCAGTCAGAATTTCACCTTCCCGAATATGCCGTGCTGAATCCGGATGTGTTCGGACGCCTGGTCCGCCAGGAAATTGCCAACGAGCAGTCCATGCTCGACACCGTCGCCGCTGACAGCTCTGAACCCACCGAGGAGACGGTCATCCGGCCCTGGGAGGAAGCCGGGGTGTACCTCAGCCGTGTCACGGCCGCCATGTACACCCAGCGCAGCGCTGACACCACCCCCGAGCTCGATGCCGTGTGCGATGAGCTGGCCCCCGAGCTGGCGGCCCACGCCGACTCGATCCTTCTCGATCCTCAGCTCTACGCCCGGCTGACCGCGCTGGAGGCGGCTGAGAAGTCCGACGCGGCCGAGCTGGACGAGCAGGCCAGCTGGTGGTTGTCCGAAAGCCTGCGCGACTTCCGCCGTCACGGTGTCCAGCTCGGCGAGGCCGATCAGAAAAGACTTCGCGAGATCAACTCCCGGATCGCCTCCCTGGAGTCCCAGTTCAGCCAGATGATCGTCGGGGGCCGCAATGATGCTGCAGTCCTCATCACCGACGGGGCCGAGCTGGAGGGCCTGTCGGATGAGCAGAAACAGCAGACGGCGGAGGCGGCGCAGGCGCGCGGCGAAAAGGGCTGGCTGCTTGAACTGGTCAACACCACCGGCCAGGACTGGCTCGCATCCCTGGACAACCAGGACACCCGCCGCAAGGTCTTCGAGGCCTCCATCGGCCGCGGAGGTGCAGGCATGCCGCACGACACGGGGGCGCTCGTGGTGGAACTGGCCAGGTTGCGTGCCGAACGCGCCACCTTGCTCGGTTTCGAGTCCCATGCGGCGCTGGTGGCCTCCGCCGGGTGCGCCAAGACAGTGGACGCCCTGCAGCCCCTGCTCGACCGCTTTTCACAGCTGGCACTGGGCCAGGCCCGGGCCGACGCCACACGCTATGCCGACCAGTTCGCGAAGCTTGCCCCAGGGCTGGAATTCCAGCCCTGGGACTGGGCCTGGACCGCCACCAAGCTGAAGGCCGCCGAAGCCGTCGACGATGAGGAATTGCGCCCCTACCTGGAATTCGACCGGGTGATGAAGGAGGGTGTCTTCGCCGCTGCCGAACAGCTCTACGGCATCACCTTCGTGCCCCGCCGACATTTGGCCGGATACACGCCCGACACCCAGATCTTCGAGGTCGACGAGCCGAACGGCATCACCCTTGGCCTGGTCATGGTGGACGCCTGGACCCGTCCGAGCAAGCAGGGCGGCGCCTGGATGACCGACCTGGTCAACCAGGACAACATGTACGGCGACCTGCCCGTCGTCACCTTCAACACCAACTTCGTCAAGCCGCGCGAGGGCCAGCCCACGCTGCTGAGCTGGGACCAGGTGATCACCTGCTTCCACGAGTTCGGGCACTGCCTCCACGGCCTGCTGTCAGACGTCCGGTATCCGTCGATGTCTGGTACGAACACCCCCACTGACTACGTGGAATTCCCCAGCCAGGTCAACGAGCACTGGGCATCCGATCCCGCACTGGTCGCCCGCTACGCGCGGCACTGGAAGACCGGCGAACCGCTGCCCCAGGAGACCATCGACAAGATGGAGAGGGCCCGGCTGTCCGACATCGGCTTCGACGACCTCGAGCTGGCGGCCGCCATGCAGCTCGACCAGGCCTGGCATGCCACCCCGATCGATCAGCTGCCCACCGATGCGTCCCAGGTCGACGACTTCGAGGCGGCGGCGCTGAAGGCCAGGGGAGTGGCCTGCGAGCTGGTTCCGCCCCGCTACCGGACGCGCTATTTCAGCCACATCTGGGCCACGGGGTACGACGCCAACTACTACGCCTATCTGTGGGCCGAAGTGTTCGACGCCGACACCTGCGCCTGGTTCGACGAACACGGCGGCCTCAACCGCGAGGCCGGCGAGCACTTCCGCCGCGAAGTTCTGGCGGTGGGCGGCTCGGTCGACGTGATGAAGGCCTACCAGAAGTTTCGCGGCGCCGACCCGGACGTGGAGCACCTCATCGCACGCCACACCCGCAGCTGACGTGGGCGCTGAGCCGTTCCGGCTGCGCCTCGGGGCGGCCCACCCCCGGGGTGCTGCCCGGCTGCCGCTGAACTGGCTCGGCGTACAGGACGCTCCCGTTCCCGGCCCACTGGTGCGGGAACGCCGGTTTCACAGGTGGGGGGCGCGCAGTTCCCCGCGCGACCTGGCCTTGCGTCTGAGCGCGTTAGCT
>NZ_JBDNTB010000034.1:0-29731 GCF_047719395.1 Propionibacterium sp. | reverse complement strand
TAAGACACCGCCACACACCCAACTCCCCTCCCCAACCGGAGGGGAGTTTTTTCATATAAGTACTTTTCATTGGGTCGGCATGACAATGAGGCCACCCGAGGCGTGCCATGCGGTGCGACAGGATCGACAACAGGGATGGATGACATGGCAGACTCGCCGGACGGCTCGCGTTCACAATCGGGAGACCATTCCGGTCAATCCCATGGATCCAGCAGGGGAAATTCATCTCCGCGACGTGGCGGCAATTATTCCCGCGGGGCTTCCCGCAATGGTGGTTATCGAAAAGATTCTGGTTCCCATGGCGGTTTCGAAAACAGGAGTGGCGGACATCGCCCAGGATCCTCTGCATCTTCCTCTGGCGGTCGTTCTACTTCGGCCGGCAGGGACCATTCGGCGTCCTCGGATCATGGCAGCGATCGAGATCGGCGCAGCAGTTCTGGCTCCGGCCGCGGTTGGTCGAATTCCTCAGGCTGGCGAGGCCGGGGCAATGAGTCAGGCGGTCAGTGGCGCGGGGATTCACACAGGGGCGGCCGTGGGGACCACGACAGCCGTGGTCGGGGCTGGTCAGGTGATGACCGCGACCGTGCTGACCGCCAAGGGTCCAGAGATGGAGCTGGTGGGCACGACAGCAGTGGATACGACCCGAGTGGCCGTGGTCGTGCGCGTGATGAGTTTCGCCATGAGGGCCGGGGCCAGCACGGCCGGAATGCGAATGGCTCAGATCGGGGCGGTTTCGGCCGGGAGAACCGTGACGGTGATCGTCGTGAGTATGACCACCGCGGCGGCCGCAGCGGTTCTGCTGGGTCACGCAGCCGTGATTCCTGGCACTCGGGTGGGCGCAACTCGGCGGGTAATCGCTCCGGCGGTGAATGGCGTGATGGTGGCGGTCGGAATGGACGCGGCGAGGATCGCAACAGTCGGTATGCGGACGGTCGTGGCCAGAAGTCTGGCTGGAGCGGTTCCCGTGACGGAGATCAGTCGCGTGCGCGTCGTCCCTACGAAGATCGCTCGGAACACCGTCCACTGGGGCGCTCGGGTGGCTACCGCGACAACCGCCAGGGCGACGAAGGCAGCAAGCGGGACCGTGATGATCGCCACAGCGGGCACGGATATTCCGAGGGCGATGGTCGCGGGGACTTCAAGCGGAATGACCGGAACGGCGGCCGCGGCGATTTTCGCCAAGACGACCGGCGCAGGGAGCCGCGAGGTCGAGGCAGTTCCACTCGGGGTTCCTGGCATCGTGATGACGAGCGTCGTGGTGATGGCGAATCTGGCGGCAGTTCAAGGTCTGAGGGATCGCGGCGCGACGAGAGGTCCGGCAGAGGTTCGTGGAACCGTGATGACAGTCGCAGGAATGACCGTGGATTTGGCTCGGGCGAACGGCGCGGGCGCCAGGACAATCGGCGCCGGGAGGACCGTGACAGCAGTGGCCGGCCGAGTTCCGGGGGCCGTCATGACGACCGGTCCCGATACGACGATTCCCGGCCAACCCGTCGCAGGGAGCCAGCGGTCGATGAGCCGCAGGTTGATCTCGACGCGGATGTGAAGGCACTGCCGCTTCCTGTCCGTGCTGAGCTTCGCGGCCTTCCGAAGGATTTGGCGAAGGAGGTCGCTGCGCATCTGCTGGCTGCCCAGGAATGGCTGGACGATGATCCGGAGCGGGCGCTGCGTCATGCCAATGCCGCTCGCAGACGGGCGTCGCGCCTGCCGGTGGTGCGTGAGGCCGTTGCCGAAGCGGCATATGCGGCGGAGGAGTTCTCCACGGCCCTCACCGAGTACCGGGCAGTGCAGCGCATGACGGGAGATCCGAACTTCTGGCCGGTGATCGCTGACTGCGAGCGGGCTGTCGGGCGTCAGGACCAGGCGCTGCGCACTATCCGCGACGCCCACTCCCTCGAGCTCGAGCCGACGCAGCGCGTCGAGCTCGTCCTCGTGGAGGCCGGCCTTCGCGACGACATGGGCCACCGCGACGAGGCCATGCGCCTGCTACGCGATGCAATCGGACGTCATGAGGGCTCGCATGAATCCCGGGCGCGGTTGCGCTACGCGTACGCCAACTTCCTCGAGGAGAAGGGGGAGACCGAGTCGGCTGCCAAGTGGTTCACCGCTGCGGCAGGCTTTGATTCTCAACGCGAGCTCGACACCCGGGACAGGTTGATTGCGTTGGGCGTCGACGTCGGCGAAGAGGATTTCGACGAGAACGATGACATGCTCATCGAGGACGATGACCGGCCCGAGGCGGAGCCTCAGGATGTGATGGACGAGGCCGGGGACGGCGATGCTCAACCTGACGAATCAGGGTCGAGTGGCGTCGAGGACCAGGATGCCGTCGCCCACGTCGGGGGCGACGTTGCGAAGCCTGGCGGTGCGGAAGCTGCGGAGCCCGAAGCTGGCAGGGGCCTGCCCGAAGAATCAGAGATTGATGGTGTAGACGATCAGGATCAGGGCAGCGATGTCGAGGAAGTGGCCTCTGACAAGCCTGCGGACGGAACCACGGACACTGATCCCCTTCCGGAACCGGATTCACGGGACTGAGCTGCCGTTCGACTGACCATTCGGCCATTCTTCGCCGTCGGAACTCGAGGAAGTGGCCCTCGGAACCGTTCGTCGGAGCCGAATGCCAGGCGCACCAGTAGGTGGGCACGGCGAGCTGAGCTGATCGGATCGGGCGGTAGGGTCTTCTGCGGTGACATGCTCGGCCCGGTTCCTGCCGTGCTCCGAGCCGCGATGACCCTTGCCAACGGCCGGGGCATGACAGGGAGGACCCCATACCGTGACTTCAGCTGCGCTGTGTGATACCTACGACTGTGCACTGTTCGACTTGGACGGCGTGGTCTACCTCGGGCCGGAACCAGTCGAGGGTGCACCGGATGGCATCGGCGCGCTGCGGGACAGAGGAGTGCGTGTCGGTTTCGTCACGAACAATGCGGCGCGTCCACCCAGGGTGGTCTCCGACCAGTTGACTCGTATCGGCATCCCCTCGGAGGCCACCGACATCGTCACCAGCGCGCAGGCAGCCGCCGCCATGCTGCGCGATTCGCTCGATCCTGGCGCGAAGGTGCTCGTGGTGGGCACCCAGGCACTCGCCGATGAGGTGTCCGCCGTAGGGCTCACTCCGGTGCCGGACCGCAGTGCGCAGCCCGTCGCGGTCGTACAGGGATATGACCCTGACATGACGTGGCCCAGGGTCACCGATGCCGTGCACGCCATTCAAGCCGGTGCTGAGTGGTACGCCTCGAATCTCGATCCGACCCGGCCCACCGATCTGGGTCTGGAACCCGGCGTGGGTTCGCAGATCGCCGCCATCGGTTGCTGCTTTCCGGAGCGGATTCCCGAGGTTGCCGGTAAGCCGTATCCGCCCCTGTTGCGCGAGACGATCCGCCGGCTCGGCGGGGAGCATCCCATCTTCGTGGGTGATCGGCTCGATACCGACATCGAAGGTGCGCGCCGGGTCGACATGGCGTCCATGCTCGTGTTCACCGGAGCTCATGGCATGTACGACCTGGTGGACGCCGATCCGATCCAGCGCCCCGACCACATCGGTTATGACCTTCGGGCCCTCCTCCATCCGTCGCGGGTCGTCAGCCGGTCGGGAAACCAGGTGAGCTGTGCCGGGGCCACCGTGAGCGTGGATGGTGGCGTGCTCACCCTCAATGCTCCACTGATCACCAGGGACGAGCAGCTCGATGCGCTGTGGGCCGTGCTGGCTCTGGTCTGGCAGATCCGCGACGCAGGTGGAGCTGGCCCGGATGTCGCAGCGGTTCTGCAGGAGTTCACGCTGCTGCACTGAGTGGCCTTGTGCGATCGGGCCATGGCTCACCTGTCGAGCACCTGTCGTGGGGGAGGCTGGCCGTGGTCAAGGACCGGGATCAGGCGGCGGGACCATCGCGTCGCGATGCAGCCGAGCCCCCAGGACATCATGTCTTCCCCACATCATGTCTTCCCTGACACGCGCTGGTCTCGTGGAACGAGGTGAGAGCCCGCACCGTGACCCGCCCTGAACACTGTTCAAGTCAGGATCTAGAATTCTGCCCAGGGCCCAGACCGCGACACCTCGGCCGGGCCCTTCCCCAGGAGGACACATGACCACCCAAGTTCACGCCCGGAAGGCCGAGAGAGCCGGCTTCGGTGCGTCCGACATTGCGCTCATCGCCGTGTTTGCGGCACTGATGGCAGTGCTTGCCATCATTCCGCCGATCTTCACGGTCGGCGCCATCCCGTTCGCGATCCAGGTCATCGCCGTCCTGTTGACACCTCTCGTGCTGGGCCCGCTGCGCGGTGGCTGTGCCTGCGCGCTGTATCTGCTGGTGGGCATTGCCGGGCTGCCGGTCTTCGCCGGTGGCCACTCCGGCCCGGCAGCCATCATCGGTCCGACAGGCGGATACCTCCTGGGCTTCGTGGTCCAAGGTTTCATTGTCGGCGCGGTTGCCGCAGTTGCGCTGCGCAGACGTCCGAACCGCCGTGCACTTCCCTGGTTGCTCATTGCATGCGCGATCCTCGGGGTCGTCATCATTCACCTGTGCGGCGTGATCTTCTTCATGACGACGCTGCACATGACGCTCACCAGGGCCCTCATCACGACTGCGCCGTTCTTCCCATGGGACTGCCTGAAGGGCGTCATCGCAGGATTCCTGGCGGTGGCGGTGTTCACAGCATTCCCCGCCCTCATGCCGGCCCGGAAGGCCTGAGCCGTCCATGATCGAATACCGCGCAGTGGGTGTCGAGGTCGAGAGTTATGACCTCGACGGGCAGGCCAGCAAGCAGCAGATCCTGTCCGATGTCACGTTGACGCTCACCGAGCGGCGTGTTGCCGTGATCGGCGCGAACGGCTCGGGCAAATCCACCCTGCTCAAGCTTGTCAACGGACTGATGAAGGCCAGCACGGGTCAGGTGCTCGTAGAGGGTCTGGACCCCTCGCGTCAGGGCAAGCAGGTGCGCCGCATGGTGGGCCATGTTTTCACCGACCCGATGGCCCAGTTGGTGATGGCCACGCCCCTGGAAGAGGTGGAGTTGAGCCTGCGCGCCTCGGTGCATGACAGGAAGCTCCGGCACGCCCGGGCGCTGGCCATCTTGGCCCGAAATGGTCTGGACAGGCTGGCCAATCGCAGCGTCCATGCCCTTTCCGGGGGAGAGCGCCAGCTCGTGTCCCTTGCCTGCGTGCTCGCCGTCGAACCCCGGATCGTCATCGCAGATGAACCCACCACACTGCTCGATCTGCGCAACAAGATGATGTTGACCAGGGCATTCGATGCCCTCGACCAGCAACTGGTGTGTTCCACGCACGACCTCGAGCTGGCCGGGCGGATGGACCGGGCGCTGCTCGTGGATTCCGGCCACATCATCGACGATGGCGAACCAGGCGACATCGTCGGACACTATCGCGCAATGATGGAAGGCCGCGCTGACGCCCCGCGCGAAGTGCGGGCATGAATGAGGCCGTGACGGGGGCGTGGGCATGAACCTCGAGAACTACCTTGGTGCCTATCGTGCCGGGAACTCTCCAATGCATCGCAGCCCGCTGTGGCTGAAATACCTCGTGATGCTGGCTCTGGGCGTGGTGCCCTTCTTCCTGCACAATGTCATGCTCTCGCTGTGCACGCTGGTGTTGGCAGGCCTGCTGGTCGTCCTCGCGGGGGGACTGCCGCTGAGCACACTCGACCCGGGCCCCGGTGTGTGGGTGATGAACGCGCTGATGCTCGCCTACTATTCGATCTTCCTCAGCTGGCAGCGTGGCGTGGTCTTCGTGGCTGGCATGCTCAGCTGCCTGTGGCTGGCCCGGATGCTCACCTGTACCACTGCGGCGTCCAAGATCATGGACGCCATCGCCTCGCTGGCGAAGCCCTTCAGGGTGTTCGGGGCCAATCCGGAGAAGTTCGCCCTGACCATCGCGATCATGTGGAATGCGATTCCGTATCTGCTGGTGTCGGTGCGCACTGTTCGTGATGCGGCGAGGGCACGAGGACTCGAGAAGGTGTCCTGGCGATTCGCCGCGCCGGTCGTGGTGAGTGCCGTCGGTCATGCTCTCCAGGTGGGTGAGGCCCTACAGGCCCGCGGCCTGGGGGACTGACAGTCAGGCCGTCGCGCTAGGCTCACGGCCCATGGACAGTCCCATGACCAGTGCTCTCCCGGCTGCGATGGATGGCCCCACTCCAGCCACCGCCGTGGTGCCCGAGGAGTCGCAGGTGCCCGTCACTGGTAATCGGGATGTCGATGCGGTGATCGCGCGGTGCGCGGAATCACTGGACCTGCCGCTTGCCGAGCGCCTGGGGTGTCTGAAGATTGCCCAGCAGGAACTGGCCAGGATTCTTGACGCCTCCCGTGACAATGTCGTCTTGTCACAGCCAGCACTGCCGGGTCAGGGAGTGCTCCCTGGTCAGACCGACGCGGCGTGAGCGCTCACGATCCATCCGCTGTCCGGCTCGACATCGCTCTTTCGGCCGCCGGGCTTGCCAGATCCCGTGCTGCCGAGCCGATCGGCTCAGGCCGTGTCCGTGTGGAGGGCGCCACGGTGCTGCGGGCAGATCCTCGGGTGAACAGCCGTGCAGGTCATCATCTCCGGGAACCCACCCTCTGCGATCTCGGGGGGCACATGGTGGAACAGGTCGTCGGAGATGTCTCCTTCATCTCGCTGAAGCTGCTGCCGCCCACCCTGCCGGCCAGAAATGCCGGCATCGATGCTGCTGAGAACCGGATTCGCAGCTCACCACACCGCGGTGAGACGCACATATTCGGCTGCTCGGTAGGCTGAACACGTGGATCAACAGCGTCGCGTGGCGGTCATCATGCATCCGACTCGCCGAGAGGCAGTCGATCGCGCGGCCGAGTTCATCGAGGGCATGTGGCGCCACGGCATCAACTGTCTCGTGGAGCCCACCAGGGTCACCGATGTGCAGCGGCGCCTGCCGAACGGCGTGGTCGACGTCTTCGACGAGGACTCCGAGGTCGAACTCATGGTGGTCTTCGGCGGCGACGGAACCATTCTGTGGAGTGCCGAATGGGCCTTGCCGCACGGTGTGCCGCTGCTCGGGGTGAATCTGGGCCATGTCGGATTCCTCGCCGAGCTGGAGGCCTCCGAGGTTGAGGAGCTCATCGACAAGGTGGCTCGACGGGACTACCAGATCGAGCGCCGGCTGACCCTGGCGGTCGAGGTTCGCGATGCTGTCGACAATGTCGTGTGGACATCGTTCGCGATCAATGAGGTGTCCACGGAGAAAGCGTCACGTCAGAAGATGGCGGACCTGCTGGTCTCCATCGATGGGCGGCCGTTGTCCCGCTGGGCATGCGACGGCGTACTGGTCGCTTCTGCGTCCGGGTCGACGGCCTATGCATTCTCCAGCGGTGGCCCGGTGATCTGGCCGGACACGCAGGCTTTCGAAGTGGTTCCCATCGCCGCACATGCGCTGTTCCACCAGGCCTGCGTCGTCGCACCCAGCTCCAAGGTAGATCTGCGGATGGTTGGTGATATGAGCCTGTCGGCGGTTGTCTGGTGCGACGGGCGCCGTAACGCCTATGTGGGCGCCGGCTATCAGGTGAGCGTGCGACGTTATCCGGCCGACCTCCAGATCGCCCGGCTGAGCGAACAACCCTTCGCGACGCGGCTGGTCAAGAAGTTCGGCCTGAACATTCAGGGCTGGCGAAATCCGCAGTTGCACACACGGGGCGAGTAGGCGTGCTGAGCGCACTGAGGATCGCCGGTCTCGGCGTCATCGAGGCATCCGAACTGGAACCTGCGCAGGGTTTGACCGCCATCACCGGCGAGACGGGCGCGGGCAAGACGATGATCGTCACCGGGCTGGGGCTGTTGCTCGGCAGCCGCGCCGATG
Source organism: Propionibacterium sp. (assembly GCF_047719395.1). Taxonomy (NCBI): domain Bacteria; kingdom Bacillati; phylum Actinomycetota; class Actinomycetes; order Propionibacteriales; family Propionibacteriaceae; genus Propionibacterium; species Propionibacterium sp. Next base: position 21,908 of record NZ_JBDNTB010000034.1, on the reverse strand, counting down.
CCCACATGGTGCGGGTTGGTTCACGGCGCGCCCAGGTGGAAGGAGACTTCACCGGTTTCGAGGCTCTGGTGTCCCGCCTGGCCGAGGCCGGAGCTGACACCGCCGACGGTGAGCTGATCGTCACCCGTCAGGTGCAGGACAGCGGCAGATCGCGGGCGTGGGTCGGCGGGGTTCAGACGCCCATCGGCGCGACAGGCGAGATCGTCGCCGAAATGGCCACCATCCACGGCCAGTCGGAGGTGTCGAGGCTGGCCAACCCCGAACGGCAACGTGAGCTGCTCGATCGCTATGCCGGGCCCGAATTCGAGGCACTGCTCGAGGCATACCGGGAGGTTTTCGCCGAGCGCCGCCAGGTGGCGGCCGAGCTCGATGAGCGGGTCAGCAATGCCCGCGAGCGTGCCCAGGAGCGGGATCTGCTGCGCTTCGGCCTGGACGAGATCGGCGCTGTCGGCCCCAAGCCCGGCGAGGATGCCGAGCTCGCTGCACAGGCCAGCAGACTCCAGGCACTCGATGACCTGCGGATGCTTGCCGAACAGGCCGGGCATGCGCTGTCCGGGGCTGACGACGGCGACCCTGATGATCCAGGGGCTCTCGGGCTCGTGGGCTCGGCGCGCAAGTCGGTGCACCGCATTGCGGATCTTGATTCGCGTGCGGCTGAGCTGGTGGGAAGGCTCGATGTGCTGTCCTCCGAACTGGGCGAGATGGCGGCAGAGATCGCGTCCTATCTGGCTGACCTGGAGGCTGACCCGAACGCTCTGGAGGCCGTCACCTCTCGCCGGGCTGCGCTGGCTGGGCTGTTCCGCAAGTACGGCGCCACCGCAGACGAGGTGATTTCCTGGGCCGCAGATGCAGCCCGGCGGGTGGGGGATCTGGATACCGATGGGGGGCGCATCGAGGAGCTCCAGGAGAAGCTCGGCGTGCTCGATGCCGAGCTGGCTCAGCAGGCAGGCCACCTGCACACCCTGCGCGACAAGGCCACCCACGGCATAGCCGGCGAGGTGCAGGGTGAACTCGCGGATCTCGCCATGCCGCATGCAAAGCTGGAATTTCAGCTCGGCGAGCTCTCTGCCCCGGGGCCGTGGGGCACAGATCGGGTTCAGCTGTTGTTCAGCGCAAATCCTGGATCGCCACTGGCTCCGCTGGCGAAGATGGCGTCCGGGGGCGAACTCTCCCGTGTTCGGCTGGCTCTGGAAGCTGTGCTCGCCGGTTCCGAGCCGGGGCATACCTTCGTCTTCGACGAGGTGGACGCCGGGGTCGGCGGCCGGGTTGCGCTGCAGATCGGGCGGCGACTGGCCAGGCTCGCCCAGCATTCCCAGGTGATCGTGGTGACCCATCTTGCCCAGGTGGCAGTCTTCGCAGATCGCCACTATGTGGTGACCAAGGCCAATGAGGGATCGGTGACCGCCAGCGACATCGTGCTGGCCGAGGGAGATCGGCGGCTGCACGAGATCGCCCGGCTGATGGCCGGTACCGAATCGGATACCGCACTGGCCCACGCCAAGGAGCTGATGGAGCAGACTCAGGCGATGGGCACCTAGGAGTCATGGATCAGGAGAACTCATGCGTGCGGGGGAGCCCTGAATATGGCACAGCGAAATCTCCCCTGCACAACATTGGTCTGCGAAATATGTGAATTGTGGGATATTCGTGAGTGCCATCCCTCACATGACGTGTTTGGGGGCCTTGCTTCGTCCAATACCCAGAACTGTGCCGGTGATCAGCGGATCAACAATGCCGTGCATCAGCAGGCTGCCGAACACCAAAAAGGTGCCTGCGTACAGGATGGACATTCCGTGATAGTGATCCAGGGTGTTGAAGGCGAGCAGTGCGCACATGATTGCTGCGATGCCTCTCGGACCGACAAGGCCCATGACGGCGCGTTCCCGCCAACTCGTCTGGCTGCCGATGAGGGACACGAACACCGGAAGGATCCGGAACACGGTGAGCGCGAGTATCGCCATGAGCACGAGTCGCCACCTGAATTGGCCATCAAGAACCGTCAGCGAGACGCACCCGAACAAGAACCAAATGGCTGCAGTGGCGAATACTCCGATGTCGTCCACAAGGGCCAGTTCCGGACGTTCCATCACGTCGTCACCACCGGCTCTGGCGCGAGTGAACCGATAGGATATTCCTGCCACGAATGCCGCGACGAATCCGTTGGAGTTCAGGCCGACAGCTACCGCATAGGTCACCAGCGGCAGAGCAAGAATTCCGACTCTGACAGACTGGGCGGTCATGAAGTCGTACTTGCTGCACTCAGCCACCAGCCAACCGAAAATGCTGCCGATGACGAGTCCGACGAGGATGGACAGAATCGCCCACCAGGCCGCGTGCTCCACGGCGTTGAGGCTGAGGAAGACGCTGCGAGTGCCCTCGGCCACGGCCAGCGCAAAGACGAACAGCGGGGAGACGAGGCCGCCGTTGTATCCGCTCTCCACATTGAGGGTATTTCGCAATCGTGGGTGAATTCTTTCATCACGCAGCATTGCGCCGGCAGTCGAGAAATCGGTGGGGATCAGAATGCACGCAAGCACCAGCACGACTGCCCAGGGGAAATGGGGCAGCAGTGCGCGCCCGGTGAAGAAGGCAAAGGCGATGGACAGCGGCAGTGCGATGAACAGCAACCGTATGACCAGTTTCGCCTGGGCCCAATTCAATCCTCCACGTACCTCGATTGCGGCCGAGAAGAATGTCACTGCCAAGATGAGCTCTATCATTTTCTCAGCGAGAGTCGTGCTGAGTTCCTGGGCCAGATTCTGGCCGAAGAAGACAGAGGCGAGCATCCCGCCGAGGACGAAGAACAGCGGACCACTGATGAGCCAGCGAGCGAGCTGTTCTGCGATTACCGACCACAACAATCCGAGAACGAGCGCGCATACGATCAGTGCATCCACCCCAGCAGGGTAGATCTTCTTGGGGAACCACGTCTCTTCGCGATGAAGCAGCTCCGAGACAGGGGCAGAGACAGGAATGCGCGGAATTTGGGAATTGGTTTTCCACCCTCATCAAATCGGCAGCCACGGGCCGGGCCTTCCCATACATCTCCTGCCCGGCCTGCTGCTGCCGATCGTGTGGGCGAATCCCTTCCACAGAGTGGGGACGCACCGAGCTCGGGCATCCCCTGCAGGCTGCGAACTCTGGTGCGATGTCCCTCGTGAGAGTTTCCGTGCCGCCTTCATGGGGCTGGCCCATTGTGATCGGGGGTTCTCTTCTTCTCGTCGACGCACAACACGAGATGGAGCGCTGGACCTCGCCGTGCGGCGGTTCTCCACGAGCAGCGCGTTCCGACTCCCGGATGCACCCCGGAGGTGATCCGAGGACTCCGCGTCACCTATGCTGGAGGTCCGTGGGCAACGCCAAACAGACCAAGCACATATTCGTCACCGGAGGCGTCGCCTCCTCCCTCGGCAAGGGCCTCACGGCATCCAGCCTCGGCAGCCTGCTCGTCTCACGTGGATTGCGTGTGACGATGCAGAAACTCGATCCCTATCTCAATGTCGACCCGGGGACCATGAACCCCTTCCAGCACGGCGAGGTCTTCGTCACCGACGACGGTGCCGAGACCGATCTGGACATCGGCCACTACGAACGATTCCTCAACAGGAACCTCACCGCGCGGGCCAATGTGACCACCGGGCAGGTCTATTCCACGGTCATCGCCAAAGAGCGTCGCGGCGACTTCCTCGGTGAGTGCGTGCAGGTGATCCCCCACATCACCGACGAGATCAAGGCGCGGATGATCGGTGTGGCCCAGCCCGGCGACGATGTGGTCATCCACGAGATCGGCGGCACCGTCGGCGACATCGAGTCGCAACCCTTCCTGGAAGCCGCCCGCCAGATCCGTCACGACATAGGCCGCGGTAACACCTTCTACATCCACGTCTCACTGGTGCCCTATATCGGGCCGTCCCACGAACTGAAGACGAAGCCCACCCAGCACTCGGTGGCGGCGCTGCGTTCGGTCGGAATCCAGCCGGATGCCCTGGTCTGCCGTTCGTCCATGGCGCTGCCGGAGTCGATCAAGCGCAAGATCGCCTTCTCCTGCGATGTCGACGAAGAGGGTGTGGTGGCATGTCCCGATGCGTCGAGCATCTACGCGATTCCGAAGATCCTGCACCACGAGGGCCTGGACGCCTATGTCGTGCGCGTGCTGAACCTGCCCTTCCACGACGTCGACTGGACAACCTGGAATGACCTGCTCGACCGTGTCGAGCGTCCCGCCGAAGAGGTGACGATCGCGCTGGTCGGCAAGTACATAGACCTGCCCGATGCCTACCTGAGTGTTGTCGAGGCCATCCGCGCCGGCGGTTTCGCGAACTGGGCGCGGGTACGGGTGCGCTGGGTGAAATCCGACGACTGCGAAACACCCGAGGGCGCTGCCGAACAGCTGGGCGACGTGGACGGCATCGTGGTCCCGGGCGGATTCGGTATTCGCGGCGTGGAGGGCAAGCTCGGTGCGATCCGCTACGCCCGCGAGAACAAGATCCCCGCCCTTGGGCTGTGCCTGGGCTTGCAGTGCATGGTGATCGAGGTGGCCCGCGACGTGGCCGGCATCACCGATGCCGCGTCCAGCGAGTTCGAGCCCGACAGCCCGCATCCGGTCATCGCCACGATGGCCGAGCAGCGCTCCATCGTCTCCGGTGAGGGTGATCTCGGCGGTTCCATGCGGCTGGGCGCCTACCCTGCCGAGCTCAAGCGCGGCACCGTCGTGCAGCGGCTCTACGGCAAGACCAAGGTCTCCGAACGTCACCGGCACCGCTACGAGGTCAACAACGCCTTTCGCGAGCAGTTGGAGGAGGCCGGGCTGGTCTTCTGCGGTTTGTCCCCGGATCACGAGCTGGTCGAGTTCATCGAGCTGCCACCCGAAGTGCATCCCTTCTTCGTGGCCACCCAGGCACATCCCGAGTTCACCTCGCGTCCCACCGCGGCCAATCCCCTGTTCCGCGGCCTGGTCGAGGCTGCCATCGAGCGCTATCACAGCACTCATCGACGCACCTCGAGCAGTAGAAGCTCCAAGCCGGCCCGCCGCCGTCCCCGGTCCACGGCTGGGCAGAAGCGCCCGGCGAGGCGCACTTCCACCACCCGGCGCACGGGAGAGTCGCAATGAGTGGGCTGGTGGACCGCGCCGAGCACTGGCCCATCAAGAGGCATACCGTCGAGGCAACCGGACGGGTCTCCGACTTCGTCGAGGACGAGGTACTGATGCCCGACGGGCAGACGATGGTGCGCCAATGGGTCACTCACCCCGGTGCCGTCTCGATCATGGCCCTGGACGACCAGAACCGAGTGGCCGTGGTGCACCAGTACCGTCACCCGGTGGGCATGCGGCTGGTGGAACCGCCGGCAGGCATTCTCGACGTGGATGGCGAATCGGCATTGACCGCGGCCAAGCGCGAACTGGCCGAGGAAGCCATGCTCGCCGCAGAGGACTGGCGTGTGCTGGTGGACTTCTTCAGCTCGCCCGGGGGTTTGCAGGAATCCCTTCGGGTCTTCCTGGCTCAGGGTCTGCACCGGGCGCCTCGCCCTGATGGCTTCCTCGTCGAGGAGGAGGAAACCGACATGGGGCTCTCCTGGCTGCCGCTCGACCAGCTGGTCGAGCTGGCCTACGCAGGGCAGGTCCAGAATCCGAACATGGTGTCCGGCACCTTGGCTCTGGCGTTGGCGCAGCGGGAGGGCCGCATCGACAACCTTCGCCCCGCCGACACGCCATGGCCCTTCCGCGATGAGTTCCGAGCCCGCGCGAAGGAGATCAGCGCGCTTGGCTGACCCGGCTGATGGCGTGCCCGGCGACTTCACCGGACACTCCGAACAGCAATCTCGCGACCCTGCTGCGTCGAGCGACCGGAGCGCAACAGATGGGGCCGGTTCGCCGGGCTCCCCGGAATCAGATTCATCGGCATCGGACTCGTCGGCAGCGGCGCCCCTGGTGGCGTGGGTGCGCGGTTATCTCGACCATCTCGCCGTGGAGCGCGGCCTGTCCGCCAACACTCTCGCTGCCTACCGGCGCGATCTGAATCGCTACATCGGCTGGCTGTGTGACCTGGGCATCGCATCGCCGGACCAGGTCGATGCACCCCTGCTCGCCGGCTATGAGCGGTTTCTGGCTACTGGTGACGAAGCTCACAGACCCCTGGCTGCGTCCTCCATCGCCCGGGCCATGGTGGCCATCCGCCGGCTGCATGCATTCGCCGTGGCCGAAGGCCTGGCCACCCACGATCCCGCCGCGGAGATCCATCCGCCGAAGACCGGAAAGCGGTTGCCGAGGACTCTCACCATCGACCAGGTCGCCAGCTTGCTGGATTCGGTCGAGCGGGAAACCCCGATCGGGCTGCGCGATGCAGCACTGCTGGAAATGCTCTACGGCACCGGCGCCCGGATCAGTGAAGTGCTCGGCCTCGACGTCGACGACCTCACCCGCGTACAGGACGACCCCGACGCCGGGCTGAGGGTCACCGGCAAGGGCAACAAGCAACGGATGGTGCCGCTCGGCAGTTACGCCCGCTCTGCTGTGGACGCCTGGCTGGTGCGCGGCCGTCCCGCGCTGGCGACCTCGGCGCGCAGGGCAGTACCTGCGCTGTTCCTGAACACCAGGGGAGCCAGGCTGAGCCGGCAGAGCGCCTGGGAGATTCTGCAGACCAGAGCGCAGCAGGCAGGAATTGGGGGGCCGCCGGGGCCGCCCCCCCCCCGCGCCTCGGTCGGCCCCCCCCCCAGCCCCCCAGGGGCCCCCGGGGCGCCCGCGCTGCGCGGGTGTGCTAGCGCCACGCCCGGCGGCCACCCGCCGGGAGTCGCGGCCCGGGGGGCCCCCCACAGCCTGCGGCATTCCTTCGCCACCCATCTGCTCGACGGCGGTGCCGACATCAGGGTCGTCCAGGAACTGCTCGGTCACGCCTCAGTGACGACCACACAGATCTACACCGAGGTCACCGCGCAGCACCTGCGCGAGGTGTACGCCAGCGCCCATCCGCGGGCGCGTGGCTAGGCTGAGCCAAGCAGATGTGAGGAGTGGGACATGACAACGCAGGAACCCGCCGGTGATGGTATTGACGGCGAACTCGCCGATGGCGAGGAGAACCATGTCGATGCAGCCGGCCGCGTCGTCCCGCCGCTCGTCGTCCCGCCGCTGGGAGAGGGCCCGACCCACGCCGTTGTCGTCGCGGTGTGCAATCAGAAGGGCGGCGTCGGCAAGACGACGACCACCATCAACCTCGGCGCCGGTCTGGCAGAGCTGGATCGCCGGGTGCTCGTGGTGGACTTCGATCCCCAGGGATCGGCCTCACTGGGCCTCGGCGTGCACCCGCACACTCTCGACCAGAGCATCTACAACCTGCTGCTGAGCCGCGACGCCGAATTCGACAATGTGGTGCTGCCCACCAAGGTGCCGGGCCTCGACCTGATGCCGGCCAACATCGACCTGTCCGCTGCCGAGGTGCAGCTGGTCAGCGAGGTAGCACGCGAACAATCCCTCAAGCGAGTGCTCGACCCGGTGCGGGATCGCTACGACTTCATCCTCATCGACTGCGCGCCCTCGCTTGGCCTGCTCACGGTCAACGCGCTCACTTCCTCCGATCGCGTGATCATCCCCCTGGAGTGCGAGTACTTCGCGCTGCGCGGCGTGGCCCTGCTCACCGACACCATCAACAAGGTCACCGATCGGCTCAACCCCGACCTGCGGCTGCTGGGCGTGCTCGCCACGATGTTCGACGGGCGCACCCTGCATACCCGGGAGGTCTTCGCCCGCGTGCTGGAGGTTTTCGGCGACGAGGTCTTCCACACGGTGATCCGTCGCACCGTGCGCTTCCCCGAGACCAATGTGGCCGGTGAACCGATCCTCAGCTATGCCCCTTCCTCGCCGGGCGCCACGTCCTACCGCAACCTGGCCAAGGAGGTGCTGATGCGATGCCACGACGAGTGAGCCTGCCGGGTGCGGACGAACTGTTCCGCCCCACCGAGGACGAGCACGAGCAGGAGCCTGCGTCAGGCATGGTCACGCGGTCATCCACCGACGGGATGTTCGAAGGTGTGTCCTCGAAGGATGCCGGGAAGCGGTATTCGGGCGCCAGGAATTCTGCGGGCAGGAAGAGCCTGGCGGATTCAGGCTCCAGCGGGCGGGTGAGGCACGACGAGAAGATCACCATCTACCTGTCCAACGAGGAACTTCTCGGTCTGGAACAGGCCAGGCTCACTCTGCGCGCCCGGCACGGCATCACGGTGGACCGCGGCAGGCTGGTACGCGAGGCGATCGCGATGGCCTTGAACGGTCTCACCGAGCAGGGCGAGAATGCGCCCCTCGTGCTGCGGCTGGATGGGACGACGACGACAGATCCCGACCAGTCCGGCCACGACCGCCATGACGGCCCCGGTGACTGAGCAATCCGCAGGCGATGCTCCGGCGGCACAGTTCCACGTGCGGCTGGAGAATTTCGACGGTCCCTTCGACTTGCTGTTGCAGCTGATCGGGCGCCGCAAGCTCGACATCACCGAACTGGCGTTGTCTCAGGTCACCGACGAATTCCTGGTCCATCTGAAGGCATTGGGCAAGGACTGGGACCTCGACCAGACCAGCAATTTCCTCGTGGTGGCCGCCACTCTGGTGGATCTCAAGGCGGCCCGTCTGCTGCCGAGCGGCGAGGTGGACGATCCTGAGGACCTTGCACTGCTGGAGGCCCGTGACCTGCTGTTCGCCCGACTGCTGCAATACCGGGCATTCAAACAGGTGGCTGCGATCTTCGCCGACCGGATGGCTGAGCAGGATCTGGTGTTTGCGCGGCCCGGCGGTCTGGAGGATCAGTTCCGGGGCCTGCTGCCCGATGTCACCCTGCCGGGTGGTGCGGACGGGCTCGCCGCCTTCGCCGTCCGTGCGCTGTCCCCGCCGGATGTGCTGGCGATGCCGGTAGAGCAGCTCCACGTGGTGACGGTGAGTGTGCAGGAACAGGCCGAGGTGGTTTCGCGGCGTCTGCGGGAGGCGGGCTCGCTCACCTTCCGGGCGCTCACCGCCGATGCCGACAGGATGACTCTGGTGGCGCGCTTCCTGGCGCTGCTGGAGCTGTTCCGCAGAGCCGCGGTCGCCTTCGAGCAGATGGTCCCGCTTGGCGACCTGACCATCCGGTGGACCGGCCGGCAGACCGGTGAGATGCACATCAGCGACGAATTCGACCGCCCCGCAGGGACGGATATGACTACGGGCTCCACAGGTGCGGAATCCGGCGCCAATTCAGGGTCACCGAAACCGGAAACCCGCCCCATGTCGGCGGACGGCACCGAACACGGGGAGGACTCATGACGAAGGATTCAGTGGCGAAGGATTCAGTGAGGGAGGAACCCGCTGATTCCGGCACGGCAAGCCCTGGTCCAACAAGCACGCAGTCCATCGCCGATGCCACTCCGCCCAGCGCCGAGGAGATCGCACCGCTTCTGGAGTGCCTACTGCTGATGGCAGAGGAGCCCCTCGAGCCGGTCGTCCTCGCAGAAGCTGCCGGTGCCCCGGTGCCGCTGGTGGAGCAGACTCTGCGTGAACTGGCCGACCGATACACGATGTCTGGTCGAGGCTTCCAGCTGCGGCAACTGGGTGGGGCCTGGGGATATGCCACCCGTCCCGAATACCACGATCGGATCGCCGCCTGGGTGAGGGCCGGCGGCCAGAACCGGCTGTCCCAGGCCGCGATGGAGACCTTGTCGGTGATCGCCTATCTGCAGCCAGTGCCGCGATCACGCGTTTCCGCGGTGCGCGGCGTCACGGTGGATGCCGTCGTGCGCACCCTCATCGCCCGTGGCCTGGTGGAGGAGCGGGGCACCGATGACCACAGCGGCGCGGGCCTGCTGGTCACCACGAGCTATTTTCTGGGCCGTCTAGGCTTGAACAGCTTGTCCGAGCTGCCCGACATCGCGCCGCTGTTGCCCGATGCCAGCGCATTGGAGGCCGAGTTGTCGAATCTTGCCGACCGGACGGGATCGGAATCCGGCGTCATGGAGCAGGCATCTGCTGATGAGGAGAACCAGTCATGACCGATGAACCACGCGACACCGAGGGCGTGCGGCTGCAGAAGGTGCTGGCCCAGGCGGGCATCGCCTCGCGCCGTGCCAGCGAGCAACTCATCGTCGAGGGCAGGGTGGAGGTGGACGGGCGAGTCGTCACCGAATTGGGCACCCGGGTGGACCCCGGGCATGCCACCGTCAGGGTGGATGGCGCCCGTATTCCGCCGCCGCGCCGCCACCTGTATCTGCTGCTCAACAAGCCTCGCGGGGTGGTCTCCACGATGGAGGACCCGCAGGATCGTCCCACTCTGGCTGAATACGTGCCGCGCCACCAACGCCTTTTCCATGTCGGAAGGCTGGACACCGACACCGATGGGCTCATCATTCTCACCAATGACGGCGAATTCGCCCACCGGCTGAGCCACCCCAGCTACGAGGTGCCCAAGACCTATCTGGTGGATGCCGAGGGACTCCTCGAGAACCGCACGCTGCGCCGGCTGGAAAAGGGCGTCACCCTGGAAGACGGCTTCATCAAGGCGGACAAGGTGAAACTGGTCACCCGCGGGCCCGAGCACACCATGGTGCAGATCACGCTGCACTCCGGGCGCAACCGCATCGTGCGCCGCATGATGGACTCGGTCGGCCATCCGGTGCGCAAGCTCGCCAGGATCGCAATCGGACCCGTCCGCCTGGGCAGATTGCAGGCCGGAGAGACCAGGGAGCTGAGCCGGGAAGAACTCGGCGAACTGCTCGACCTGGTGCACATGTAGCGGGTGCACATGTCACTCGGCCGCTGCCCGGCCGGATCCGTGACGGCACGTACCAGTGCGGCTGCGGTGACGGCAAATAATGGTCGGCTAGCATGACCCCCGTGCGTCCGACCTCTTCTGACAACCGTTCAACCCACAGCCGTTTCCGCAATCCACGCTGGCTCACCGTCACCGGTGCGCTGGTCGCCGGAATGCTGCTGGTCACCGCGGCGGGTTGTTCGAAGGGCAATGCCTCGGGCGCTGAATCACCCAGTGGCTCGGAGTCGGCATCGGCCACCGCGACCTCGACGAGTTCCGCCAGCACCCCGCCGAGAGTGATCACCTCGCTGGACGATATCCACGTCTCCGGGGACTTCAACCAGACGCCGACGGTGACGGCTGACTGGCCGCTCAAGGTGGACGAGACGATGAGCAAGGTGCTGATCAACGGCACCGGTGCTGCGGTCGCCAGCGACTCCACCGTGGAGATCAACTATCTGGGTATCGATGCCACTACGGGCAAGACCTTCGATTCCAGCTTCAGTCGGGGATCCACCACCTCCTTCAGCCTCGCCCAGGTCATTTCCGGCTTCTCCAAGGGCCTTGACGGCAAGCATGTCGGCGACCGCGTGCTGCTGGCCATCACGGGCGCCGACGGCTACGACTCCGCCGGCGGCTCGACCCAGGCCGGCATTTCGGTGGGCGACACGCTGGTCTTCGTCGTGGACATCGACTCGGTTCAGCTCACCCAGCCCTCCGGCGAAACCGTGACGCCACCAGCCGGACTGCCGGCCGTGGGCGGAGACATCAACAACCCAACCATCTCCTTCCCGGCCGATGCCAAGGCACCCAGCGATCTCGTGATCCAGCCCCTCATCAAGGGCACTGGCAAGAAGGTTTCCGCCGGTGACACCATCACCGTGAACAATCTCGGCGTGGAGTGGGGCAATGGCCGGGTGATCAGCACCACCTACAACAATGGCAATCCATCGCCGGTGAGCGGCGCGCTGTCCTCGACGCTGGAGGGCTGGCAGAAGGGCCTGGTGGATCAGACGGTCGGTTCCCGTGTGCTGCTCATCGTGCCCGGTTCGATGGCCTACCCCAATGGCAATTCCACTCCGAGCGTCTCCGCAGGAACGACGCTGGTCTTCGTCGTCGACATCCTGTTCACCCAGCCCGCGTCCGCCTCCTGATGCCAGAAGGGCGCACCTCTGGGTGAGGCCAGGTCTTCGATGGGTCTTTGTACAGGCCCGGTCGGTGGGTCAGTTGATCGACGGTTCAGCGCGGACCAGGGGCAGCCAGCGTTGTGGGCACCGTCCAGTCCTCCGCAAGCGCGGGGGAGTGCAGCTTCCCGGTTCCGCGTACCGCCCGCAGTAGTTCTTGGGCGGATTCGCAGTGCGGAAGCTCGCAGGAGTCGGCGAGCATCCCCACCACCTGCGGGGTGGTCAGGCCGATGGCGTGCAGACCGGGCAGCGTCAGATCGCCATCGCGCTTGGCTAGCCGTCTGCCCTGGCCATCGACCACCAGACCGACGTGCACATAGTCGGGCACAGGGTGGCCCAGCGTGGTGGCCAGCCAGGCCTGTCGCGGCGAGGATGACAGAAGATCCCGGCCCCTGGTCACCTGTGTGACGCATTGCGCGGCATCGTCGACGACCACCGCAAGGTTGTACGCCGGAGTCCCGTCGTTGCGCACCAGCACGAAATCGTCCACGTCGCCGGTGAGCACTCCGGCGAACCGGTCGTGCACCTGCTGACGGGCGCCGTGTGCACGCACCCGCCATGCCGGGCGCCGGGTGGCGCGCCTGCGTTCGCGTTCTTCCGGACCGAGATGGGCACAGGTGCCCGGGTAGCGTCCCATTTCCTGGTGCGGTGCACTTGACGCCAGGGCGATCTCCTTGCGGGTGCAGAAGCACTCGTAGCCGTTCAGCCCTTCGATGGCCTGCCGATACAGCTCGATCCGGTCGCTCTGACGCAGCACCGGCCCGTCCCAGTCCAGGCCCAATTCGTCCAGATCGCGCAACTGGTGATCCGCCACGCCAGGAGCTGCGGCAACGCGCGCCCGGTCGAGGTCCTCGATGCGCACCACGAAGCTCAAGTCCTCGGCGCGTGCCACGAGCCAGGCGAGCAGAGCGGTGCGCAAATTTCCCAGATGCAGCTCAGAGGTGGGCGAGGGAGCGAAGCGGCCGGCGCCTCGCGTCGGCGGGGCGGGGGCGACGACATCGCGTGCATTGCGACTGGGCTGCTCCACGCCGTCCATGGTGGCACGCCCGCGGGGCAGTGCCCGTCGCCGCCAGGAACACCTGCAAGGAGCCATTCGTCCAGTGGCAACGCCTGCTGGCGCGTGTCAACCGCTCCGATGGCGGACCCGCTGGTAGCCTCACGCGCGTGGCACCCCGTGCGACCGAACGCCTCATGAATCTCACGATCGCTCTGCTCCTGGCGCGGCAGTTCGTCACCAAGGAGCGGCTGCGCACGCTGGTGGAGGAGTACCAGGACCTCAGTGACGAGGCCTTCAACCGGCAGTTCGAACGCGACAAGGACCTACTCCGGGATCTGGGCGTGCCCATCGTCACCGGCTCCAATGATTCCTACTTCGATGACGAGACCGGCTATCGCATTCCGCGCGCCGATTTCGAGCTGCCCGCAGTGTCCTTCGACGACGAGGAGCGATCCGCACTCGGACTGGCGGCCGGTGTGTGGCAGCAGGCCAGCGCCGCTCGGGGCACGGTGGCGGCGCTGAACAAGCTCCGCGCTGCCGGGATCGATCCCGACGCTGAGCGGCTCGACGCGCTCGCGCCGCACATCAGTGCCAGCGAGCCTGCCTTCGACATCTGCTGGCATGCCACCTTGGAACGCTCTGTCATCACCTTCGGGTACCGGGGCAGGGGCCGGCGGACGGTTCAGCCGTGGTGCGTGCGCTGGCGCAAGGGCAGTTGGTACCTGCTCGGTCACGACGTGAACCGTGATGCCCCCAGGGTGTTCAAGATGAGCCGAATGGATGACGTACCGCAGGTGGCCGGGGCGCCCGGCGGATATGAGATCCCCGCAGACGTCGATCTGGCCGCGATGGCTGCGAGCCTGGAACCCGGGGCACCCGACAACTTTGCCGTGGTGGCTGTCCGAGGACAGAGGGTGCCTTGGTTGCGCAGAGCCGGTACGCCGGTGGAGGCCGGTTGCGACCTGCCCGATGACTTCGGCTGTTATCGGGTGCCGTTCAGCACCGCCAGTGACTTCGCGTCCGAAATCGCGTCTGCCGGCCCCGATGCCCTGGTGATCTCGCCCTCGGATCTGCGCGACGAGGTGATCGCCATGTTGCGAGCCGTTGCTCAGGAGAACTCATGACCAGCTACGACCAGGTCCGGCGGCTGCTCGCCGAGGTTCCCTACCTGCGGGCACATCCGGGCGTGAAGGTCTCGGAGGTGGCGACCACCTTCGGGATCACGTCCAGACAGGTGCTAAAAGACCTCAACGTGCTGTGGATGTGCGGCCTGCCGGGCCGCCTGCCCGGTGACCTCATCGACATCGACATGGATGCGGTCGAGGGTGAAGGTGTCATCAGGCTGTCCAATGCCGACTACCTGTCGCGCCCGATGCGGTTCACCGCTGATGAGGCCACCAGCCTGGTGATGGCCCTCACCGCCATTCAGGAACTGGCGACCGGCGAACTCGCCGGGGCAGCGGCCCGGGCAGCAGAGAAACTGCGACGGGTCGTGCCGCAGACCGGTGACGAACGAGTTGCCATTCAGCTGGCCTCGGGTGGCAGCGTGGTGCGGGACACGGTTCGCCGCGCAATTGAGAGCAAGAAGCGATTGCGGCTGGAATACGACAATGCGTCCCGCGGTGAGACGACCCATCCGGTGGTCGACCCGGCGGTGATCGAGGTGCGCGAAGGAATCGCCTATCTGCATGCCTGGAGCACCACCCCCGGTGCATGGCGAATTTTCAGGGTGGAGCGAATCGCCGCCGCAGAATTCACCGGGGGACATGCCGAGGATCACGGAGATCCGCCTCGCGACCACGATTGGCTGGACGAGGGAACTCCGCAGGTCACCCTCGATCTCGCGCCGCAAGCCCAATGGGTGGTCGAGTACTACCCGACGGTGAACACGCGATCGCTTTCCCATCACGTGCTCAGAGCAACATTCCGGGTCGGTTATCCCGACTGGATCACGACATTGTTGTTGCGACTGGGCCCCGGGGTGTTGCGCGTGGATCCCCCAGGTGTGTCCGGTGAGGCGCGGCGTCGCGCAACACAGGCACTTGAGCTCTACGGGAGCTTGTGAACAGTGCTGACGGACTGAACCGAACGCACCTTCGCCAGTTTCCGGGTCAACGCACCGCGTTGACGACTTAGCCCGAGCTGTACTCTTGTGGTGGTATCGTGGCCGGCCCGGCCTGATCTGGCACCTTCTGAGGGAGTTACTCATGGACTTGGGTTGGCAAGAACTGCTGATCGTACTGTTGATAGCCGTCCTGATCTTCGGCGGCTCGCGGCTCGCCGGCTTGGGCAAGGCCACCGGGAAGGCGATCAAGGAGTTCAAGCAAGAGACTCACGATCTCCACGACGACGATCAGAAGAAGGGTGCTGCCGCACCGGGTGCCCCGGTGGCTCAGGCGCAGGCGCAGCCCCAACAGCCGCCGGCTCCGCAACAGATCGCTCCGGCCCATCCTTATCAGCAGACTCCTGCGCAGCCCTATCAGCCACCGCAGCAGTATGCGCCCCAGAATCCTCAGCAATACGCGGCACAGCCCCCGCAGCAGTCGGTTCCGCAGCAAATCGTCGACGGAGAGATTGTCGACCCCGGCCAGAACTCCTGACCCGGAGTAGATATGGCCACCACCGTTGACGGCAGTTCATCGTCCGGGGGCCCAACAAGACATCAGAGAACCCGCCGCCACATTCTTCCCGCGATGTTGCGGCCGCCGGAGATGAACGAAGACGGGTCGATGGAACTCATCGACCATCTCCGTGAGTTGCGTTACCGGGTTCTCGTGTCGATGCTGGGTATTTTCCTCGTCGCCATGGTGTGTTTCATGTTCTACAACCAGCTCATGGACATCGCCTTCGCCCCCATCAGGCAGGCGATCGCGATGTATCAGGCGACGAACCCCGATGCCAAGGTGGAGATCACCACCAGGAACATCACCGGTGGTTTCACCCTGTTCATGAAGATTCCGATCATCGCGGGCTTCATCCTGTCCTGCCCGATCTGGCTGTACCAGGTGTGGGCCTTCATCGCACCCGGCCTGCTCGCCAATGAGAAGAAGGCGGCCATGCGCTTCATCTTCTCCGCGGTGCCCTTGTTCCTCATGGGTGTCCTGCTCGGCTACTGGATCTCGCCCAAGGGCTTTGCCGTCCTGTTGCAGTTCAACCCGCCTGGCGTGCTGAATCTGAATGACGCGAACGAATTCTTGAGCTTCGAGATGACGCTGCTGCTGGTATTCGGTCTCAGTTTCCTGTTACCGGTCATCCTCGTGACGCTGGACTTCTTCGGCATTGTCAACGGTGCCGGATTGGCCAAATTCCGCGGAATTGCGATCTTCCTGTGCTTCTTGTTCGCTGCGGTCGCGACTCCGTCCACCGACCCCATCTCGATGTCGGTGCTTGCCGTGCCGATGTCGCTGCTCTATGTCGTCGCTGAGATAATCTGCAAGCGCGCCGACAAGAGGCGTGCGGCAGCGCTTGCCGCCGCCGAATGAGCGATTTCCGTGGGATCAACCGATCCGCGGCACATCACGCTGCTCCTCAACCCGGCTGCTGGGCGAGGGCGGGTGCACCGTCTCCTCCCCCGCATCGTCCGGCGCCTCGAGCAAGAGCTGCCGGATTCACAGCTGCGAGTGGTGCAGTCCGCCAACCCGGATGACTTGGTTCGTCAGGCCCTGCTCGCCGTCAGCTGTGCCACGGGTCCGGAGCCCGGCATCCGGCCGGATGCATTGTGCATGCTCGGCGGTGACGGCACAGCCAGCATCGGGCTCAATGCCTGCGCCGGTAGTGGCGTCTCGTTGGGCGTGATCCCAGCAGGCACCGGCAATGACTTTGTGCGCGGAATCGGTGCGCCACGCAGTGCCCGGGATGCCGTCACAGCCATCGTGGCTGGGGTGGCGCGCCGAATTGATCTGACGGCTGTCCACCTGGTGCGTCATGCCGATCCGACCACCCACCACACCCAGAATGGCGATGCTCAACCAATGCTCCAAGCGCGGAGTGGCGATTCCCAGCCTTTCTGCCATGTCGGATCGGTGGTCTGCACCGGATATGACGCCGCAGTGAATATGCACGTCAACAATTCCCCGATTGACCTGGGGAAGCTCTCCTATGTGTGGGCATTGCTGGCAGAGCGGCGCAGTTTTCGCCCGGAGCGCTATCGGATGAGCATCGACGGCGGCCCCGACCGAAATCTCGACGCACTGCTGGTGGCGGTCGGGAATGCCGGTGTGATCGGCGGGGGGATCAGGATCTGTCCCGAGGCCGATCCGTCCGATGGACGGCTGGATGTGACCGTCGTGCATCCTGTGCGGATGACCAAGCTGGCGCGTTCTCTGCCCGCGCTGTATTCGGGCGGTATCGCAGCCATCGATGAGGTGGAGACCTTCCGCTGCCGCCGCATCGTGCTGGATGGCGACTGGCAGGAGGCGACCGGGGACGGCGAACCGATCGGACCGGGACCACTGGACATGCGCTGCGATCCAGGTTGTCTCGACGTCCTCGTCGCTCCGTGAGTGCGGCTGTGCTCGTTCGGTGGACCTGAGCGCGACTGCGTTCGTTCGGTGGACCTGAGCGCGACTGCGTTCGTTCAGTGGACCTGGGTGCCACCGCGCTCACTAGGGTGGAGGCGTGAGTGTTCCTCCGCCCGAGATCAGCGAGCCGCTGGCCCAGTTCGAGACCGGCTACGGTTTCCGTTTCGATCCCTTCCAACGGGAGGCCTGCACCGACATCGACCTGGGTCATGGCGTGCTGGTCGCCGCGCCCACCGGCTCTGGCAAGACGGTGGTGGGGGAGTACGCCTGCGAGTGCGCGCTGCGCGAGAATCGCCGCTGCTTCTACACAACGCCCATCAAGGCGCTGAGCAATCAGAAGTACCACGACCTGGTGGAGCGCCACGGCAGTGCGCAGGTGGGCCTGCTCACCGGTGACCAGGCCATCAACGGGGACGCACCGGTGGTCGTCATGACCACTGAGGTGCTGCGCAACATGATCTACGCCGGCTCGCGCGGGCTGGACACGCTCGGCTATGTGGTGCTCGACGAGGTGCACTACCTGTCGGACCGCTTCCGCGGCGCAGTCTGGGAAGAGGTCATCCTCGGACTGGCCGAATCGGTGCAGATTGTGGCGCTGTCAGCCACCGTGAGCAATGCCGAGGAATTCGGCGACTGGCTCGACACCGTGCGCGGCAATGTCGACGTGATCGTCTGGGAGAAACGCCCGGTGCCGCTCTACCAGCACGTCATGGCCGGACACGAGCTGCTCGACCTTTTTGAGGACGAACACAACCGCGTGAACCCGAGGTTGGTGAATCTGGCAAAGCAGGAGTCTCGCGAGCAGCGCGACGACTCCAGACGCCCTCGCGGACGCAACGGGCGCGGCAAGCGGCAGGTGCACTACGGCTCGGGCCAATTCGGCGGGGCGAGTTCTGGGCGCTATACCGACCGTCACCATGACGGGCCGAGGCTGACCCCCAGCCGATCAGCAACGGTGAACGCGCTGAGCCGTGCCGGACTGCTACCCGCCATCTACTTCATCTTCAGCCGCAAGGGCTGCGACGCGGCCGTGCGCCAGCTGCTCAACTCGGGAGTGCGCCTCACCTCCCGCCGGGAGGCGGCTGAACTGCGCGAGATCGCCGAGCACCATGGTGCAGTGCTGAGCCGCGCCGATCGTGATGTGCTCGGCTGGCGCGGATTCGTGGAGGGCCTTTCCAGGGGCATCGCAGCCCACCACGCCGGGCTGCTGCCGATCTTCAAGGCCATCGTGGAAGAGGGCTTCACGAAGGGCCTCCTGAAGCTGGTCTTCGCCACCGAGACCTTGGCACTGGGCATCAACATGCCGGCCCGCACGGTGGTGCTGGAGCGTCTCGTCAAGTACAACGGCGAGACGAACGCAGACATCACCCCCGGTGAGTTCACCCAGCTCACCGGCCGCGCCGGGCGTCGCGGGATCGACACCGAGGGCCACGCGGTGGTGCTCTGGCAAGCAGGAATGGACCCCAGGGCAGTGGCGGGGCTTGCCAGCCGGCGCACCTACCCGCTGCGCTCCAGCTTCACCACGAACTACAACATGGCCGTCAATCTCGTGCACACCGTTGGCCGCGACAGGGCCCGGCGGCTGCTGGAGCAGTCGTTCGCACAGTTCCAGGCCGACCGGCAAGTGGTGGCCCTGGCACATCAGAACAGCGCCGTGCAGGAGCGCGCCGACCGGCTGTGGGCCCAGGTGCAGTGCTCCCGGGGCGATTTCGTCGAATACGCTCGCATGCGCGAACAGGTCGGTGAGTTGGAGGACGAGCGGGCGCGGCTGCGCCGCCAGGACCGCCGGGCGGCCGTGTCTGATGCCCTGGAGGACCTCACTCCTGGGGATCTGTGCAGTATTGCGAGTGGCCGGCATCGCGGGTGGTTCGTCGTGGTCAGGCCTGTCGGCAAGGATCGCCACGAGCCCGATCCGCTGGTGATGACCGCGGAGCACCAGCTGGTGAAGCTGTCCGCCTCGGAGTTGTCCGAGCCACCGCAGACGAAGGGCAAGGTGAGGATTCCGCGTCGTTTCAATGTGCACTCGGCCACCGACCGCCGCACCCTGGCCCGCGCATTCGATGCCCGGGTGGAATCCTTGGACGACAGCGCGCCATCGCCCTCCGACATCTCACCTGATGAGGGCCTCACCGCCCAGATCGATGAGCTGCGTGCCGCGATGATGCTGCACCCCTGCCACGGCTGCCCGGATCGGGAGAGCCACGCCAGGATCGCCGAGCGGGCGCTTCGGCTGGAACGCGAACAGAAGGTGAGCAAGGCCCGCGGCGCAGCCAGGGCCAATTCGGTGGCGGCCCGCTTCGACCGCACCTGCGCCGTGCTCGATTCGATGGGTTATCTCGACCCTGAGGCAGGCCAGGAATTGCCGGCGCCGGGCACGGTGCTCACCCGGATCTACACCGAGCTGGATCTCGTCACGGTCGAGGCGATCCGCCGCGGCGTGTTCAACGGGATCGACGCCGCTCAACTTGGCGCAGTGCTGTCCAGCCTGGTCTACGAGGCCAGGGCATCGAGCTCCGGGGCGATTCGGATGCCCGACGAGGTGAGCGCTCGGGCTGAAGGAGCATTGCGGGCCGTGTGGCGCGATGTCGGTGGTGCCGAGCGCAAGCATCGCGTGGAGCGCGGACGAGATCTCGACATCGGCTTCTCCCAGGCGGTGTGGCTGTGGGCCCGTGGTGCGGACCTGGCCACTGTGCTGGACGAATCGGGCTTCCTGCCCGGCGACTTCATCCGCTGGGTGCGCCAGGTCATCGACCTGGCGGGTCAGATCGGTTCGGCCCCCGGCCTTGCAGCTCTGGGCGCCGGTGAGCTGGGCCACACAGCTCGTGCACTGGTCGGACAACTACGACGCGACATCGTGGACTTCGCCGTCGCCGACGAGGGCTGAAGCAGTCCACGGGGGCGGATTTCCACTTGTGTGCGCGCTCACGCGCGCAAGGATGAACCCATGATTGCGATCACCGTGAAATGGGACGTCAAGCCGGAGTTCACCGGTCAATTCCTGGAGCTGGTCGATGACTTCACCCAGGCCTGCCGCGCCGAGCCGGGCTGTCTGTGGTTCGAATGGTCGCGTTCGGTGGACGACCCGAACCAGTTCATCCTGCTGGAGGCATACCGAGACAAGGCTGCGGGCAAGGAGCACGTGGAATCCGAGCACTTCCGCACCGCCATGGCCACCCAGGGCCAGTACGCATCCCGTCGCCCTCGCGTGGTGAGCGTGGAGGTCGACCAGGATGGCTGGGCGCCCTTGGGCGAAATCGACATGCCGGGCGAGTGACCGACACTGTGGCGGGGGCCCGCCACTTCATGGAAGTGATGGATGGGTTGATCCCCATCGGCTGCAAGCCTTGACAGCCGGCTGACCTGAAGGGGTTTCCAGACCCCTTGAGCCTGGGGACCCCTTCCGTTGTTGTGGGGTTGGCCCCGTCCTGACTGGTTCCCCTGTCAGGGAACTGCCAGAGTGCTCGCGGGGTATTCGTCCGCACGATCGCTGACCACTTGCGGGCCGACGTGGTCGATGCCGCCCTGCGCCAGGTCGTTGCCCTGCGCGGCGAACTGCCCGCGAAGGTGATCTTCCACGCCGACCGCGGCGCCCAATACACCGTCAGCAACTGGCCGACACCGCCCGCGAACTTGACATCTTGCGGTCCATGGGCCGTACCGGGGGTGTGCTGGGACGAGATGATCGCCGAATCGTTCTGGTCCGTGTTCGAGAACCGGCACTGCCACCGGCATGTGTTCGTCACGATCGCTGACGCCCGCCGCAGCTTCTACGCCTGGATCGATGGCTGGTACAAAACCCGCCGACGCCACTGCGCAATCGGCTGCATCAGCCCGCTACAGTACGAGCAACAACTCGCCGAACAGCCCGAGCCGATGGTCCCCATGGCTGCCTGACCAAACAACCACCTGTCCGGAATTCAGGGTAAACCTCAGATCGACCCACGCGAACGGGCACACGATCACGTTGACTCGTGACGTGATGTCTCGGGTGCACACCTCGACGGCCCCGGTGGGCAGGTTGCCACCGACGCCTACGATGGCGACGGACGGCTGACCGGCGTGTCGCACACTCGCACGGCGACCGGACGTCGGTTACCGGGCGACAGGTGTTTGCGTCGTGGGTGCGGACAGTTCAACCACCGAACTGCCACGTTGCGTGATGTCACATCGTCCGAGCAACTTTTCCCGACTGCCACACAGGGTGGCTATGGCGCGGTCATCGTCGCGGACGGCTTGCGTCGCTCGACCGTGTGAGATCTGGCCTGGCAACTGGAGAGCCGACCCACCGAGCTGATGTTCCACTCACGGCTGATAGACGCTGCCGGGCCCCGCATGCAGATCAGTGGTGGTGGGCCTGTCGCTGGTGAACGTGGACCTGCCACGTTTCAGGGCTCTTCACAGATGAGGGTGTAGGTGGGGTCTGAAGCCGCCGGTCTCGAGCAGG
>NZ_JBDNTB010000033.1:0-31135 GCF_047719395.1 Propionibacterium sp. | reverse complement strand
CGACAAAAACTACCAAAACAAACCAAAAAAATCAAACCATCGGATCAACAAAAAACACGCCTCACCAACAATCCACTCACCACTCTGTCTTGCGACAGCCTGGTCGAGTTTAGTGATCCGTCTGGCTTTCGTCAAACTGACCACTCACCCATTTTGTTCGATGTGAACTGCCCCGAAGAGCAGACCGCATCCAACCCGATCTGAATGGATGGTCCCCGAGCCCGGCCTGGCTGTGACCTCGGCAACATGGCCGCTGTTTCAGCTCGTCCGTCCCGTCCGGGGGCAAGAGATGAATATACATGCCCACTGCAGAGGATGCAAGTCAGGGTTGGCACCCAGCTCTGCGATGGCCGTTGCGCTCAGGAGATGATGACCCCACCGACTGTTTTCTTGCCGCGGCGCAGCACGGCGTAACGCCCTGCCAGCAGGTCGTCGTGGCTCAGCGTGGCGTCCACGTCAGTGATCTTGACGTTGTTCAAGTAGGCGCCACCCTCCGCGATGGCGCGCCGCGCAGCGGACTTGCTCGGGACCACACCACTGGCGACCAGGGCAGTCACAAGACCTGGGTCTTCGGCGTCCTCGCCGGTCAACTCAACGGCATCAACCTCCTTCATGATCGAGTCGAGGGTGGGTTCATCCAGATCGGCGAGCTCCCCCCTGCCGAAGAGGGCCCGGGCTGCCTGTTCGGCACCCTTGCGGGCCGCCTCGCCGTGCACCAGATCCACGATGTCGTCTGCCAGCGCCCGCTGGGCAATGCGCCTGTGCGGCGCCTCCTCGGTCTGGCGTTCCAGATCCTCGATCTCCTCATGTGTCCGGAAGGACAGCAGCTTGAGGTACTCGATCACCTTGGAATCCTCCGCGTTGAGGAAGAACTGGTGAAGGGCGTAGGGAGAGGTCATGGTGGGGTCGATCCAGACTCCACCCCCCTCGGTCTTACCGAACTTGGTGCCGTCGGCCTTGAGAAGCAGCGGTGTGGCGAGGGCGCTCACGTGATCCCCCGTCGCCCTCCGGATAAGATCGACGCCGGCGGTGATGTTGCCCCACTGGTCCGAGCCGCCGTTCTGCAAGGTGCAGCCGTAGCGCCGGTGCAACTCCAAGTAGTCCAGCGACTGCAGAAGGACATAGCTGAACTCCGTGTAGGAGATTCCAGATTCCAGCCGGCTTGCCACGATCTCACGGTCAAGCATCCGGTTCACCGGGAAGTATTTGCCCACATCGCGCAGGAAGTCGATCGCGGAGATCTGGGAGGCCCAATCGAGGTTGTTGACCATCTGCGCTGCGGCGGGACCCTCGAAACTGACGAACTGGCTGGCCTGCTGCTGGATTCCTGTCACCCAGCCGGCCACCAACTCCTTGGGGTTCATCACCCGCTCACCGGCGGCCTTGGGATCACCGATCAGCCCGGTGGCTCCGCCCACCAGGATCAGCGGCTTGTGCCCGGCCTCCTGGAGCCGGCGTGCCGTGATGAGCTGCATGAGGTGGCCGATGTGCAGGCTGGGGCCTGTCGGATCGAAACCGACGTAGAAGGTGACGGGACCTGCATCGAACTGTTCGGCGAGCGCCTTCGGATCGGTGGAATTTGCGATCAGGCCACGCCAGGCCAGGTCGTCCAGGAGTGCATTCACCCCGCCATGTTATCGGCCCGGGAGGATCAGGCCTTCGTCCAGGATCGTGCCGAGGCGAGCAGCGCGTCGAGTTCGGAGAGCTGTGCACTCACCTGCACCGGTGCCGTTCCGCCGCGTGCATTGCGGGAGGCGACCGAGCCTTCGACGGTGAGCACGTCCCTCACACGGGGAGTGAGATCGGTGTCGATTTCGGCCAACTGGGCGTCATCGAGATCTGCCAGGCCGAGGTCGTGTTCCTCGCAGTAGCGCACCGCACGACCGGTGATGTCGTGGGCGCGGGCGAAGGGCACGCCCTGACGGACCAGCCAGTCGGCCATATCGGTGGCCAGTGAGAAGCCCAGCGGTGCGGCCTGGGCGAGTCTGGCCTCGTCGAAGGTGAGCGTGCCGACCAGACCGGCCACGGCGGGTAGTAGTACGTGCAGCTGGTCGACGCCGTCGAACAGCGGCTCCTTGTCCTCCTGCAGATCACGGTCATATGCAGTGGGCAGGCCCTTGAAGGTGGCCAGCAGCCCGGTGAGATTGCCGATCAGCCGTCCGGCCTTCCCGCGGGCCAGCTCCGCGACATCGGGATTCTTCTTCTGGGGCATGATGCTGGATCCGGTGCTCCAGGCGTCGTCGAGTTTCGCGAAACCGAATTCGGGAGTGGTCCAGGCGATGACGTCTTCACTGAGCCGCGACAGGTCGACGCCGATCTGGGCCAGCACGTAGGCGGCCTCGCTCACCAGATCACGGGCAGCCGTGCCGTCAATCGAGTTCGCCACGCTCGCATTGAATCCAAGGTCGTGGGCGACCTGTTCAGGGTCCAACCCGAGTGAGGAACCAGCCAGCGCGGCCGAGCCATAGGGGCTGACGGACAAGCGACGGTCCAGATCACGGAAACGTTCGATGTCCCGGGTGAGCGGCCAGGCGTGCGCGAGCAGCTGGTGGGCCAGCAGCACCGGCTGCGCGGTCTGCATGTGGGTGCGCCCGGGCATGATCGCATCTGGATACGCCCGCGCGCGGCCTTCAAGAGCTTCGATGACGTCGACGAGGTCGAGGCTGAGATCGCGGATCTCGCGGCGCAACCAGATGCGGATGAGGGTGGCGATCTGGTCGTTCCGGGAACGCCCCGCCCTCAGCCTGCCGCCGAGTTCTGCGCCGACACGCTCGGTGAGGATGCGTTCCAGTGCACCGTGCACGTCCTCGTCGGTGGGTACGGGGCGAAGGGTACCGGCGGTGACCTCGTCGGCCATCTGGTGCAACGCGGCAGACATGGTGGTGAAGTCCTCATCGGTGAGCAGCCCTGCTCGGTGCAGTCCGGCGGCGTGCGCCAGCGAACCCGCGATGTCGTCGGGGGCGAGCCGCCAGTCGAACTGGGTGGAGACACTCAGCGCGAACATCGCGTCGGCGGGGCCGCCCTCGAAGCGTCCGCCCCAGAGGAATCCCTGCTGGTGATCCTGGCTCATGGTCAACCTTTCTGCTCGCCGTCGGGGCTGTCATGCCGCTCGGGTGGACGCCCGCTGTGTGCCATCGCGAGGAAGTACTCTGTCATCTGCTGTCCGCCGTCCGCGGCACGGGCGATGACCATCACGGTGTCGTCACCTGCGATGGTGCCCACCACGTTGTCGGCCGCGACCCTGTCAATGGCCGACGCGAAGTACTGCGCAGCACCGGGTGGAGTGCGCAGCACCGCCAGATTCGCCGAGGCATCGGCGCTGACCAGCACCTCTGCGCAGATCCGTGCGAGCCGCTGCTCATTGAGTGAGCGATCCGAACTGCCTTCGCTGCCGGGCGGTGCGTAGACCAGGATGCCCGACGATGCGCGCACCCGCACGGCACCGATGTCGAGAAGATCTTTGCTGAGGGTGCCCTGGCTCACCGTGATGCCTTCGCGGGCCAGCAATTCAGCCAGCTCGGCCTGCGAGCCGATCTCTCGGGTCTGGATGAGGTCGAGGATGCGCGCCTGTCTGGCCGTCCGGCTCGATCCGGAACGTTCCGTGCTGCCGCGTGACATATTGCTCACCCCCTTGCCGTCTCGGTGTTGTCCTGGCGAGGCCTGACTCAGGACTGCGCCTGGGCGGTGTCGAGCAGACTGGGGAGCACCGCGACGAAGGCGTCCAGCTGACCGGCGGTGATGATGAGCGGGGGTGCGATGCGCAGCACCGCGGGACGCGGTGCATTGATGATCCAGCCGGTCTCCAGGGCGGCGTCGGCGACCTTCACCGCAAGGGGATCGGCCAACACGATGCCGCGCAGCAGGCCCTGGCCACGCACCGTGACGATCCTGTCGTCGCCGAGCGCCATGACTTGTTCGGCCAAGTGCTCGCCCATCTCGCGCGAATGCGCCAGGATGTCGTGATCTTCCATGTAGCCGAGCACCGCCAGGCCCGCCGCACAGGCGATCGGATTTCCGCCGAAGGTGGTGCCGTGCTGGCCAGGGCCGAACAGCGAGGCGGCTTCGCCGACAGCGATGCAGGCGCCAATCGGGTAGCCGTTGCCCAGCCCCTTGGCCACCGTGATGACGTCGGGCAGCACACCGAGCCGCTGGTGGGCGAACCACTCGCCGCAGCGCGCGAGACCGGTCTGCACCTCGTCGATCCACAGCAGGGCGCCGTGCTCCGCGGTAATCCGACGGGCGGCGGGCAGGAAGTCATCGGGGGGTTCGACCACGCCATTCTCGCCCTGGATGGGCTCGGTGACGACGGCGGCCACAGTCTCGTCGACTGCTGCCTCGAGTGCTGCGATGTCTCCGTAGGGCACCCAGACGATGTCGCCGGGAAGTGGCTCGAAGGGTGCGCGGTAATGCTCATTGGAGGTGATGGCCAGGGCGCCCATCGTGCGTCCGTGGAAGGAACCCTCCATGGCGACGATCTTGGTGCGCCCGGTGAGTCTGGTCAGCTTGAACGCCGCCTCGTTGGCCTCCGTGCCGGAGTTGCAGAAGAACACCCGGGCCGGGGTGCCCTCCGGAGCGAGCCGGGTGGCCAACGCGATCAGCTTCTCCCCCAACGCGATCTGGGTGGGCGAGGCGAACAGATTGGAGATGTGGCCCAGAGTGTTCATCTGCGCGGTGACGGCCTCGGTGACCACCGGATTGGCGTGACCCAGGGCGTGCACTGCGAGGCCGGCGAGCAGGTCCGTGTACTGCTTGCCGTCGGCATCCCAGACCGATGCACCGGAACCCTTGACGAGCACCCTTCGGGGCGCCCCGAAGGTGTTCATGAGGGTGTGCTCGTAGCGGTCACCCCACACCTGCTGGCTGGTTCCATCGGCCATTGCAGCCGTCGTGGTCCCGGTGGTCTGCTGACTCACAGCTGTTCCTCCTTGTCACCGCGCACCATGGTGCCGATGCCGTCGTTGGTGAAGATCTCCAGCAGCAGCGAGTGCTGCACACGACCGTCGATGACGGTGGCGCGGCTCACCCCGCCCTGCACTGCGCGAAGGCAGGCCTCCATCTTGGGGCGCATGCCGGACTCGAGGTGCGGGAGCATCGTCTCCAGCTCCTTCGGGGAGATCTGGGTGATGACCTCTTCGCTGTTGGGCCAGTCCGCGTACAGGCCGGCCACGTCGGTGAGCATGACCAGTCGTTCGGCATGAAGAGCCACCGCCAGCGCTGCCGCTGCTGTGTCAGCATTCACGTTGAAGACCTGCTCGTGATCTCCGGGGGCGACCGTGGCCACCACCGGAATCCGGCCTGCGTCGATGAGATCACGTACCGATTCAGGGCGCACCTCAGTGACCTCACCGACCTGACCGAGCTTGGTCGGCTGGCCATCCACCAGCACGGTCTTGGGCCGCGCCGTGAACAGCCTGGCGTCCTCGCCGGAGATGCCGACGGCAAAGGGCCCGTGGTCGTTGATGAGGTTGACCAGCTCGCGGCCCACCTGACCCACCAGCACCATCCGCACCACGTCCATCGCCTCGGGCGAGGTGACGCGCAGGCCGCCGCGGAACTCGCTGCGGATGTTGAGCCTCTTCAGCATCCTGGTGATCTGCGGGCCACCGCCGTGCACCACCACGGGCTTCACGCCGCAGCGACGCAGGAAGACCATGTCCTCGGCGAAAGCGTGCTTGAGGTCCTCGTTGATCATGGCGTTGCCGCCGTACTTGATGACGATGACCTTGCCGGCGTACTGCTCCAGCCAGGGCAGCGCCTCGATGAGGGTGCCGGCCTTGGCTATCGCGGCGTCGTGGTCGAGACTGCGGACGTGGCTCACGATTCGTACTCCGCGTTGATCTCGACATAGCGGTAGGTGAGGTCGTTGGTCCACACCACGGCCTGCTCGGTTCCGGCGTGCAGATCGATCAACACCGTGCAGTCGCGGCCTGACAGGTCCACGAGGGACCGGTCGTCGCCGATGGCGCCCTGTCGGAAAACCATGACACCGTTGAAGCTCACGTCGACTTGCTCGGGGTTGAAGGCCGCCTTGGTGGTGCCGACCTCGGAGAGCACGCGACCCCAGTTCGGGTCCCCGCCGAAGACCGCGCACTTGAACAGGTTGCTGCGCGCCACAGACCTGGCGACTTCGAGGGCATCTGCCTCGGTGGCCGCGTTCTGCACGGCGATGGTGATGTCGTGGGCGGATCCCTCGGCGTCGCCGAGCAGCTGGTGACCGAGATCCAGGCAGACCTCGGCCAGGCCTGCGGTGAATTCCTTGGTGTCCACCCGCACGCCAGAGGCACCGGAGGCCAGCAACAGCACAGTGTCATTGGTGGACATGCAGCCGTCGGAGTCGAGGCGGTTGAAGCTCACCTCTGTGGACGCGCGCAGCGCCGTGTCGGCCTGTTCCCCGGTGATCACCGCGTCCGTGGTGATCACGACGAGCATGGTGGCCAGGGCGGGCGCGAGCATGCCGGCGCCCTTGGCCATGCCACCGATGGTGAAGCCTCGCCCTGTGTACGCGGCGGTCTTCGGGTGGGTGTCGGTGGTGATGATGCCGGCAGCAGCCTCGGGACCGCCTTCGGTGGACAGTGCTTCGTGGCCACGCAGCACGCCGGTGAGGATGGTGTCCATCGGCAGCCGCACGCCGATCAGGCCGGTGGAGCAGACCGCCACCTGATCATCGGGGCAGCCGATGAGCCGCCCGAGTTCGGCAGCAGTCGCGGCGGAATCGGCCAGACCGGCCTCCCCCGTGCAGGCATTGGCGCCGCCCGAATTGAGCACGACGGCGCGCAGTGTGTGATCGGCAACGGCCTTGCGGGACCAGACCACCGGTGCGGCGCAGATCCGGTTGGAGGTGAACACGCCTGCGGCGACTGCCAGGGGGCCGTCGTTGACGATCACGGCCATGTCGGGAGTGCCATTGGCCTTGAGCCCGGCTGCCACACCGGAAGCCCGGAAACCCTTCGCTGAGGTGACGCTCACGGCGCTACTCCGATCGTTGTCAGGCCAGTCGTCTCGGGCAGGCCGAGCGCGAGATTGAGCGACTGGATGGCACTTCCCGCAGTGCCCTTGGTGAGATTGTCCAGGGTGCAGACAGCGACCAGACGCCCAGCCTCGGCGTCAACGGTGGCATTGACGCCTACGGAGTTGGAGCCGAGTGTCGACTTGGAATTCGGCCAGGAACCCTCGGGCAGCACGTGAACAAAGGGCTCCGGGTCATAGCTGTCGAGATAGGCCTCGCGCACCTGCCCGGCGCTGATCCCGGCGTCCACCGGGGCGGTGACGACCACCAGAATGCCGCGCGGCATCGGCGCCAGCATGGGGGTGAAACTCAAGGTGGGCTGCCTGGCGCCGAGCAGTTCGAAGTTCTGCAGCATCTCCGGCAGATGGCGATGAACACCACCCACCCCGTAGGCGCTCATGCCACCAGCCGTTTCGCTGCCGAGCAGATGCGGCGTGGCACTCTTGCCCGCTCCGCTGGTGCCCGAGCCACCCGCTGCGGTGACATCGTGCCCGTCGACCAGACCGTGGGTGAGGGCTGGCAGCAGGGCGAAGGTCACGGTGGCAACCCAGCAGCCCGGCGCGGCGATGCGCTTGGCCGAGGCGAGCTTGTCGCGCTGGCCGGGCAATTCGGGCAGCCCATAGGGCCACGCACCGGCATAGGGTACGTGATAGAAGCGCTCCCAGCGGTCGGCATCGGTGAGCCGATGATCGGCGCCGCAGTCGATGACGATGGCGTCCTCGGGCAGTTTCTCGGCCAACGCCGAGGACGCGCCGTGCGGCAGTGCCAGGAAGATGATGTCGTGCCCGGCGAGGTTCTCGGGCGTGGTCTCCGCCACAACGCGATCGGCCAGCGGCCACAGGTTCGCATGATGCTCACCGAGTCGTGAGCCAGCGCTGGACGCCGCAGTGAGATTGCCGATCTCGATCTCGGGGTGGGCGAGCAGCAGCCGCAGCACCTCTCCCCCGGCGTAACCGGTGCACCCGGCGACAGCAGCTGTGAAAGACATAGGCATAAATATGCCACTTGAAGCATAAGTATGCCAAACTGCGCGTCGCGGACCTACTTCTCGGCATGCTGAACGGCTAATGTGTCGCGAGGCATCAAGAGAGGCGGATGATGAATCAGTACTCCCAGGCATCCCGGCTGCAGGGCGTGCGCTACGACGTGCGCGGCAAGAACATGGTCGAGGCCCAGAGGATGGAGGCGGAGGGACAGCAGATCCTCAAGCTCAACATCGGGAACCTCGCCCCCTTCGGCTTCGAAACCCCGGATTCTGTGGTGCGCAGCATGGTCGCCCACCTTCGGGACTCGGAGGGCTATGCCGACTCCCGCGGCGTCTATTCGGCCCGTACCGCAGTGGCGAATTACTACCAGACCAAGGGCCTGAATGTCGACGTCGACCAGGTGCTGCTCGGCAACGGCGTCAGCGAGCTCATCTCGATCGTGCTGCAGGCGATGCTGGACACCGACGACGAAGTGCTCATTCCTGCCCCTGACTACCCGCTGTGGACGGCGCAGGTGACGCTCAGCGGCGGCAAGGCCGTGCACTACATGTGCGATGAGTCCAATGGCTGGAATCCCGACCCCGAGGAAATGGCCTCGCTCATCACCGAGCGCACCAAGGCCATCGTGCTCATCAACCCGAACAATCCGACCGGCGCCGTCTACGACGCCGACATCGTGCGCGATGTGGTGGAGCTGGCTCGTCAGCACGACATCATGGTGCTCTCCGATGAGATCTACGAGAAGATCATCTTCCAGGGCCAGCACGCCTATGCCGCCACCTATGCCCGCGATGATGTGCTGTGCATCACTTTCTCCGGGCTCTCGAAGGCGTACCGGGCGTGCGGTTTCAGGGCCGGATGGCTGGTCATCACCGGTCCGCTGGGCAGGGCAGAGGACCTTCGCGAAGGCATGCAGCTGCTTGCCAACATGCGAATGTGTGCCAATGTGCCCGCACAGCACGCCATTCAGACCTGCCTTGGCGGCTACCAGTCGATCGATGATCTGGTCGCTCCTGGCGGGCGCTTCTACGAGCAACTGGATCTGGCCCAGGAACTCCTCAATGAGATCGACGGCCTGAGCTGCGTGCCGGCCAAGGGTGCGCTGTACCTGTTCCCGAAGCTCGACCCGGAGCTCTATCCGGTCGTCGATGACGAGGAGTGGGCGCTCGGCCTGCTGAGGCGCAAGAAGATTCTGGTCAGCCACGGACGGGGCTTCAACTGGTCCGAGCCGGACCACTTCCGGGTGGTCGCGCTGCCCGAGGAGAAGCTGCTGCGTGAGGCGATCGGGCGGATCGCTGAGTACTGCTCGGAGACACGGGCGCGCTGACGTTATTCCGCTTCGACTGGCCGGACCCGATGTGATCGATGCCTGTCCGGTCATGCTGTGGGTGCTGCCCGACTGTGACAACGGTCCTGTCGAGTGGTCCCGGTGTTGCCGGTCGACGCCTACCATCGCGGCATGGGTGAGTCCTGTGGTGCTGATCTGGAGGACGAGGCCGTCCGGAAGGGACTCGACGCCTTGCGCGCCGACGCAATGTCCACCGCACGAGCCGTTGGGGCGAAGCTGGCGTCCCTCCGCGACGAGCGCGCCAGCACCGTCACCGACGACGAACACGACCCGGAGGGCTCGACGCTCACCGACGAATGGGCCTTGGCCAAGACCCAGGTTGATTCCGCCGAAGCATCGATCGCGCAGATAGACGCTGCCCTGGCAAGGCTTGATGCGGGCTGCTACGGGGTCTGCCTGTCCTGCGGCCGCCCGATCACCCCGGCACGCCTGGCCGCCAGACCGACTGCTGAGAACTGCATCGACTGCGCCCGCAGGGAGCAGCGCCGGGCCAGGTGAGCCGGCCCGGCGGGCGAGGTTCGCTGTGCGAGCCATGACGGCTGGTCAGCGGAACGCGGGATGGGACGATGACTGATCGGGCCGGGCTGATGGCGGAGCGGATCACGCTCTGGGCCGCGCAGAGAACGACCCGGAGTGTGATCGATTCCCTCAGGCCTGACGCAGCTGCGCGCCGAAGCGCTCGGCCACCAGGGCCACTGCTGCGTCGCGGACCTCACTGGCCTCGGCCTGGGTGAGCGTCCGCTCCGGATGGCGAAGCCGCAGGTTGTAGGCCAACGACTTCTTGCCGGGCCCCGCCTGGGGACCGGTGTACACGTCGAACAGCGCCACCGATTCCAGCAGCGGACCAGCGCCCTCGGTGAGTGCGGCCTCGACGTCAGCAGCCGGAACACTCTCATCGAGGACGAGCGCGACATCTTCCTTGGTCAGCGGATAGGGCGACAGCGCGCTGACTTCGCCTGATGTCGGTGCTGCGGCGATCAGCAGGTCAAGGTTCAGCTCGACAGCGCAGGTGCGGGAGGACAGACCGAAGGCGGAGATGACGTCGGGGTGCAGCTCACCCGCCGCACCGATGTCCACCAGTTCACCCTGCTGGTTGCGCACCGACAGCTTCGCGCACCGGCCTGGATGCCAGGGCGCGATGGCCGCAGCGGAACGCACCAGTTCGGCGCCGAGTGCTTCCGCAGCGGTCTGGGCGAGCAGCACGGCGTGGGTCCAGTCGGCAGCAACCGCCGGGCCGCGCCAGCTGGCAGGCGTCCACTGGCCGCACACCACACCGGCCAGCATCCTCGGCTGATCGGGCAGCGACGAGTACAGGGCACTGATCTCGTCATCGCCGGGACGATGAGACACCTGAGGCATCGGGGCCGCATGCTGGTCTCCGTCGAGAAAGACCGAGCCCTGCTCGAACAGCGCCAAGTCGTCCAGGGAGCGGGAAGTGTTGCGTCCCACCGCTGCGAACAGCCCTGGCAGCAGCGTGCTGCGCAGGAATGGCTGCGTGTCGGCGAGCGGATTGGCCAGTTTGACCACGTGTCGCGCCGGCGCGTCGGCAGGCAGGCCCAGCTTGTCGAGCTCCTCGGTGTTCAGAAAGGGCAGCGTGATGACCTCGACGAAACCGGCCTGCGCAACTGCCGACATGACCTCGCGGCGGGCACGTTGACAGGCAGTGAGCCCAGTCGCGGGCAGAGCTCGGGGCACGGCAGGTTCGATGATGTCCAGACCGAGCTTGCAACCGATCTCCTCGACGTAGTCGTAGGGGTCTCGCAGATCGGTGCGCCAGCTCGGCGGCCTCAGGTGCAGCTTGTCGCCCCTGGCGGTGACCTCGACTCCCGATGCGGTCAACACATTGATGACGCGTTCGGCGTCGATGCGCGCACCGAGAATCCGCGCGGGCAGGTCGGCGGCAATGACCTGGCTGGGCGAGGCGGTGACCTCGCCGGCAACAGTGGCACCATTGGCCAGCTTTGCGTCGGCCAGTTCCACCAGCAGCCGCGCCGCCATCCTGGCGGCCGCGCAGGGCACACCCGGATCGGTGCCGCGCTCGAAACGGCGGGAGGCCTCGCTCGGCAACTTGTGGTGCCGGTAGCTGCGCCCGATGGTTCCGGGCAGGAAGTGTGCGGCCTCCAGGACGATGGACGTGGTCTCCGGGCCGACCTCAGTGGTCTGGCCTCCCATCACGCCTGCCAGACCGATGGCGCCGGAGTCGTCGGCGATGACCAGATCTTCTGGATTCAGCTCGCGAACCACATCATCGAGGGTGGTGAGCTTCTCCCCTGGCGTGGCCTTGCGCACCACGATGGGGCCGCTCAGCTTGTCAGCGTCGTAGGCGTGCAGCGGCTGGCCGGATTCGAGCATCACATAGTTCGTGATGTCGACCGGCAGACTCACCGGACGCATCCCGCTGGCGTTGAGGCGATGGCGCATCCAACCAGGCGTGACGGCCTCAGTGTCGATGCCGTGCAACACGAGATTGACGAACAGCGAGCAGTCCGCGGATTCCAGGCGCACAGGATGGGCATCCTGGCAAACAGCAGGCACGCGACGGGAGTACTGGTCGTTGTAGGGCACGTCGAATGCCTGCGCAGCCTCGCGTGCCAGACCGCGGATGGACAGGCAGAAGCTCATGTCCGGTGTGACGTCGATATCGAGCACCTCGTCAGGCGCGCCGAGCAGCGTCAGGGCATCGGATCCCAGCCCGGCGGCCTCCGCCTCTGCCGGGGGAAGCACGAGGATGCCGGTGTGGTCGACGCCCAGGCCCAGCTCGTCCTCGGCGCAGATCATGCCGTCCGACATGTGTCCGTAGGTCTTGCGTGCCGAGATCTCGAATCCGCCGGGCAGGACGGCGCCGGGCAGCGAGACCACCACGTAGTCGCCCACTCGGAAGTTCGCAGCGCCGCAGACGATGCCACGGGCATCGGTGAGTTCGGGGTTGTTCACCGAGACATTGAGCTCGGGCCCGCAATCCACCCGGCACCAGCGGATGGTCTTGCCATTGCGCTGGGGCTCCTCGACGAGATCGAGCACCCGCCCCACCACGACCGGGCCGGTGATGTCGCCACCGACGGTCTCGATGTGCTCCACCTGGAGCCCACCACGGGTGTAGGCGTCGGCGATCTGCTCGGTGGTGACGCCCTGCGGCAGATCCACCAGCTCGCGCAGCCAGCTGATCGGCAGTCTCATCGTGCGCCTCCTTGGAGTGAACGGCTGAAGCGCACATCACCCTCGACGAAGTCGCGCAGGTCGGGTGCGTTGTTGCGGAACATGACGGTGCGATCCACGCCCATGCCAAAGGCGAAGCCGCTGTACACATCGGTGTCGATGCCTGCGGCCTGCAGCACCCGCGGGTTTACGACTCCGCAGCCGCCCCATTCGATCCAGCCCTCGGACTTGCAGGTGCGACACGGACGATCGGGATTGCCGACCGAGGCTCCATGGCAGACGAAGCACTCGAGGTCGATCTCGGCACTGGGCTCGGTGAACGGGAAGTAGTGCGGGCGCAGCCTGGTGCGGATGTCTCCGAACATCGCGCGCGCCAGGTGGTCCAGCGTGCCCTTGAGGTGGCCCATGGTGATGCCCTTGTCCACCACCAAGCCCTCAAGCTGATGGAAGACCGGCAGGTGGGTGGCGTCGTACTCGTCGGCGCGGAAGACCTTGCCGGGGCTGACCATGTACACCGGAAGATCGCGTTCCAGCAGGGTGCGCATCTGCACAGGGCTGGTCTGGGTGCGCATCAGCTTGTGCGCCGACGGCGGCTCGACGAACAGCGTGTCGGACATGAAGCGCGCCGGATGATCAGCGGTGAAGTTCAGCGCGTCGAAGTTGAGCCACTCGGCTTCGAGCTCCGGCCCCTCGACGACTTCCCAGCCCATCGAGATGAAGACATCGCACATCTGGTTGATCAGTGCGGTCAGTGGATGCAGCGCACCCACCGGGTGATCGCGCACCGGCAGGGTGACGTCGACCGCCTCCGCGCGAAGCTTGGCGTCGAGTTCTGCGGCCTTGATCTGCTCTGCCTTGGCCTTCATCGCCTGGTTCACACGGCCACGAGCCTGGCCGATGAGCCGGCCGGCATCCCTGCGCTGGTCCTTGGGCATCGTGCCAATGCGCCGGTTGGCCAGGGCCAGCGGCGACTTGTCGGCCGCGTGCTCCTGGCGCACCTGGGTGAGCTGCTGTGAATTCTCTGCGGCGGCGATGGCGGCGAGTGCCGCCCCCACCATGGCTTCGACCTGCGCCGCGTCCAGCGCGTCGCTCGGACTGTCTGGCCCTGACATGGGCTCCCCTCGTGCATTTTTCATTGTCCACCGCGTTCTGGCGTCCGGTGGACGGACCGCCCCAGTCTAGAAGCAGCCGGCTTCCTTGCTTGTCCAGTGGTCAGCCGACACGTCCCGACACATCGTGGCCGCCCGCGAAGACCTGCCGGCGATGAGGACCTACTGGCGATGTTGCGCACTGGCGGTGGCGTACAGGCAGACAGCAGCCGCGGTGGAGAGGTTGAGGCTCTCCGCACGGCCCCACATCGGAATCGCGACCACCTGGTCGGCCAGTGCCAGGACCGGTGCCGGAAGTCCCCACGCCTCATTGCCCGTCAACCAGGCGGTCGGCCGGGAAAGACCCCCCGATGCGGCCACCACGTCCAGCGGCTGACCCCCGGCATCGGCGGCCACCACCTGGAGGCCCACGCCATGCGCCCACTCGATGACCTGCGGCAGGTCGAGACCAGTCACGACGGGAAGGTGGAAGACACTGCCCACCGAGGCGCGCACCGTCTTGGAGTTCGTGGCATCCACCGATCCATGGCTCATCAGCACCGCGTCGGCACCGAAGGCATCGGCGCAGCGGATCACCGTGCCAGCATTGCCCGGATCTCGCACCTGGGCGCAGATGACGACCAGCCGCGGTGCCTCGATGCTGTCCAGATCGGTTTCGGGCCAGCGGCAGACTGCGAAGATGCCCTGACTGGTGACCGTCTCGCTCAGGGCATCGATCTGCTCGCTGGTGGCCTGCACCACGTCGATGCGCTCGTCGATCGCCATGTCCAGCAGTTCGGCGTGCCGGCCCGGGTCGTCGACGATGAGCCGTTCGACGGTCTGGCCCCCGGCGAGGGAACGCCCGTGGGCGAGTGCCTCCCGGATGGCCTGGGTTCCCTCGACGAGGAAGAGACCTGTTTCCGCGCGGATCTTTCGCTGCTGGAGACGACGGGCCGAACGCAGTCCCGCCCGGCTGAGCTGGGGGAACTCGTCCGGCCCGTCGTCGTGGTTCGCAGCAACCATCGCGACTTGCTCAGGCGGCCTGAGCGGCAGGCTGGTTCTTCCTGGAGATCTCCACCAGCGCGGCGAAAGCAGCCGGATCGGTGACGGCGAGATCCGCGAGGATCTTGCGGTCAACCTCGATCTCGGCGATCTTGAGGCCGTATATGAAGCGGTTGTAGGTCATGCCCTGCTCTCGGGCGGCCGCATTGATCCGCTGGATCCACAGCGCGCGGAAATCGCCCTTCTTGGCGCGGCGGTCGCGGAATGCATAGGTACCCGAGTGAAGGGTCTGCTCCTTCGCCTTGCGGTACAGCCGAGAGCGCTGACCCCGGTAGCCGGCGGCGCTGTCCAAAAGCTCCCGACGCTTCTTCTTCGCGTTCACTGAGCGCTTGACGCGTGCCATGTGTTACTCCTTGTTCTGGTGGTGCAGTGGTGTGGGGGAAGCGCTGGTCACTTGCCGAGCAGCTTGCGGGCCTTCTTGGCGTCCGCCGGAGACAGCACGCCGTCCACCGAGAGGCGGCGCTTGCGGCGGCTGGACTTGTGCTCGTTGAGATGGCCGGTGCCAGCCCGCATGAACTTCAGCTTGCCGCTGCCGGTGGTCTTGAA
Organism: Propionibacterium sp.; assembly: GCF_047719395.1. NCBI lineage: Bacteria > Bacillati > Actinomycetota > Actinomycetes > Propionibacteriales > Propionibacteriaceae > Propionibacterium > Propionibacterium sp. The sequence continues at coordinate 15,943 of NZ_JBDNTB010000033.1, read as the reverse complement.
ACGCTTCTTCGCACCGGAGTGCGTCTTCATCTTGGGCATTGTGTGCTCCATTCCTTGCCTGCCCGGATTGTCGGGCGGTCCGTCCTATGTGCCCGGCGTGCCGGGCGGTCGTGCTGATGTGATCCCGGTGTGAGAACCACGCGCAGCGCGGGATTACAGGTCGATGTCGGGGTCCATGTTGTCGGCCGGGCCACGCTTCTTCTTCGGCTGGCCCTTGGCGGCCTCGCGCATGCGCACCTCAGCGGCCTTGTCGAGTGCCGCATCGGCTTCGCGCTGAGCCTGCTTGCGCGCCTTCTCCTCGGCCTGACCGGCGCGTGCCTCGCTCTTCTTCCGGGTGGGAGCCACGACCATGTGCATATTTCGGCCCTCGAGCTTGGGCGACTGCTCGATGAAACCGTCGTCCTTCACGTCCTCGGCGAGCTTGCGCAACAGATTCTGGCCGAGTTCGGGACGCGACTGCTCGCGGCCGCGGAACATGATCGTGATCTTGACCTTGTCGCCGCCGCGCAGGAAACGCACGACATGGCCCTTCTTGGTCTCGTAGTCGTGATCGTCGATCTTGGGACGCAGCTTCATCTCCTTGAGAACCGTGTTCGACTGGTTCCGGCGGGACTCGCGCGCCTTCTGGGCGGCCTCGTACTTGAACTTGCCGTAGTCCATGAGTTTGCACACCGGCGGCCGGGCCTCGGCCGCCACCTCGACCAGGTCGAGGTCATGCTCGCGGGCAAGCTGCATCGCCTGCTCGACGCGGACGATGCCGATCTGTTCACCGTTGGGACCGACGAGCCGGACCTCGGGAACATGGATCCGCTCGTTGATACGGAGTTCGTTGCTGATTGTGTCCTCCAAATGATGTGGCCAACGCTGCTCGGACACGGAAAAGGCCCTCGCCCGTGGGCGAAGGCCTGGCAGAACGGCAAAGCGCCATGCATCGTGAATCACGATGCCGACGCACCATCACTGACCTGTCCGACGGAATCGGACCAGGTGGGAAGTCCAGGCCTCCACTTGCGGGATCGGGCGTCCACCGACGCCGATCAACCTGGCCATGATAGCCGCAGGTGCAGAGATTGCCGAATCGGCCGAATCTCTGGTCCTTCTCCCATTGTCCGTGACTCATCGCTGCTACTCGTCACCGGACGCGCCTTGCCTGATGGATGCACCTCACTGATGGGCGCGCAGCACAGGATCCTCGTAACCACGATTGGCCAGCACAGGCAGTGCTTTGCGCGCCGTGACAATTCGCTGGGGATCGATGTCTGCGTACAACAGCTCCGGGGCGGCGCCCGCCGAAGCCACCACGACACCGAGCGGATCGACGACCATGGAGCATCCGATGTTCACCGAACTCGCCTCCGAGCAGGCCACCATGTAGACGGTGTTCTCCAAAGCCCTGGCTGCGACCATCAACTGCCAGTGCCTCTCCTTGAGTGGTCCCGCAGCCCACGCCGCAGGAACCAGGATGATCTGCGCACCTCGCACGGCAAGACTGCGGGCAACCTCGGGAAAACGCAGGTCGTAGCAGATCATCAGGCCGATCCGCAGTCCATCGACCTCCGCAGTGGGTGGTTGCTCGGCACCTGCCTGCACCCAGGAGGACTCGTGCGCCTTGAAGGCGTCGTAGAGATGGATCTTGCGGTATTCGGCGATCAGCTCGCCATGATCCACGAGGAAGCCGGTGTTCACGACACGGTCCGAGCCTGTTGGGGTGTGGATGCTGCCGGCGATGGCCAGTCCATGGCGCGCGCTGAGCGCGATGATGCCGCTGATCAAGGGCCCTTCGAGTGGCTGAGGATTCTTTGCGGCGGCATGGGGGTCGGCGGGGTCGCGAGCGGTGAGCCCCTCCGGAAGCAGCAGGATCCTGGCGCCTGCAGCTGCGCTGCGTTCGGCGGTCCCTGAGATCTGCGCAAGGTTGGTGGCTGCATCGGCCTCGACCCTCAGCTGTCCGATGGCGATGTGCATGCCGGCGTCCATGTCGACAACTCCTCGTCTGGGATCCAGGTCAGCCCGGCAGCCACAATTCAGCAGCCGGCGTGCTTACACCGATGGTAGATGCCCCTCCGCCAACAGGCTCGGCTGTGACAGGCTTGATTCATGACTTCCGACACCTTCGCCATCATCGTGACGATCGTCATCGCCGTCGCCGGCGTGGCTGGCGCCGTGCTCGGCTGGCGCAGCCGGCACAGTGCGCGCCCGATCCTCCGCGGTCTCGGGGTGAGTTTCACCGTGGCGGGGCTGTGGGTGACCGGCGTGCTCGAACTGCTGTTGGGTGGCGTGCGCAGCATCATCGACTGGATCATGCTGCAACATCTGAACACCCAGATGTGGATCGGAATCGCGGCGGTGGCGGCGGGCGTGATCGCCTATCTCATTGGCGGACAGATGGCGTTGCCGCCGAGGCGGTCCAGGCAACGCCATGTCGAGACCGACGCCCCAGGAGCGAGGTCCACACAGGTGTTACCGACTGCCGACCCCCTTGCCGGACAGCCTTCGGACAGGCCGTCTTCGCGGCCGAAGAGCCAGGACACCGCCGTTCTGGGCAGCGAGGAGGACGATGCGGAGATCACCCAGATTCTCCGCAAGCACGGCATCGAGTGAAGCTCATGAGGATCACGGCTGAACCGCTCGGGGGACCCCTCCGGGTGGACCCCTTGGGGACTCAGCGATCTTGAGCAGCCAGCGGAGGGTTAGCCGGCGTCAGCTCACAGACGGCAGGCAGCCAGCTCGGTGACGAGGATGGCTCGGGCACCGAGATCCCACAGCTTGTCCATGAGCCTCTGGGCATCTGTCCTGGGCACCATGGCACGCACCGCAACCCAGCCCTCGCGGGCCAGTGAGGACACCGTGGGCGAGGCATAGCCAGGCGTCAGTGCGCTGGCCTGGTCCAACAGATTCGTGGGGCAGTCGTAGTCGAACAGCACATAGTTACGGGCCACCAGCACACTGGATAGCCGGCGGGTGAGGTGGTCGAGTGCCACTGCGTCCACCTTGCCGTCATTGCGCTTGACGAGGATGCCCTCGGACAGCAGGATCGGATCCCCGAAGAGTTCGAGCCCGGCCTTGCGCAGCGTGGTGCCGGTCTCCACCACATCGGCAATCGCGTCGGCGACGCCCAGGGCGATGGAGGACTCCACCGCACCATCCAGGTGCACCAGGCGAGCCATCACTCCGTGCTCGCCGAGATAGCGCGACAGCAGTCCGGGATAGCTGGTGGCGATGCGAAGACCTTGCAGATCCTCGAGGGAGTATCCGTGGCCCCTGGGGGCGGCGAAGCGGAAGCGGCTCATCCCGAACCCGAGTGCCAGGATCTCGGTGGCTGCGGCGCCGGAATCGATGAGCATGTCCCGGCCGGTGATGCCGAGATCCAGGGTGCCCTCGCCCACGTACACGGCGATGTCACGAGGGCGTAGGTAGTAGAACTCGACATGATTGTCCTCGTCGATGAGGACGAGCTCCTTGGTGTCGGTGCGCTGGGCGTAGCCCGCCTCGCGCAGCATCTGCGCGGCGGCCTGGGACAGCGAGCCCTTGTTGGGCACAGCGATGCGGATGTAGTCCTGATCGGTCACTGGAGGATCCTTCGAACTGTCGGTGGAAAGCACCGGTCAGAGATAGCGGTAGATGTCTTCGAGGCTCAGGCCCTGGTTGATCATCATGACCTGGCACCAGTAGAGAAGCTGGCTGATCTCCTCAGCCGTCTCCTCCTTCGTCTGGAACTCCGCGGCCAGCCAGACCTCGGAGGCCTCCTCGACGACCTTCTTGCCGATGGAATGAGTTCCCTCATCCAGTTTCTTCACCGTGCCCGAACCTTCAGGACGCCGGGCTGCGATACGGGTCAATTCACCGAACAACTGGTCGAAGGACTTGCTCACAGCGCACAGCCTAGTGCAGATGACCTGGAATGCCATCGAGAGACCTCTGCATGGGGCCCACAGGTCGCGCACTGAATGCGGAATTGGATGCCCATTAGGATCGTTGGTGCAGGCAGAGGAGGATTCCGTGCCCAAACCGCCATCACCGCCCAGTCATGCCCGTGAGCAGGACCAGAATCGTGACCCCAGTGCGCCCAACGGCAACAAGTGGAGCAGCGACGCCCCCTCAGGGCCGCCGCCGCTGGACTCCCCCAAGCCTTGGCACACCGAAGGTTTGCCGAACAAATCCGATGATGACAAGCCGAAGCGCCCCTTGTGGGCTCGGCTGCTGCCCTGGTTGCTCCTGCTGGTGGTGTTCTTCGCGCTGGTGAGCTGGTTCAACGCGATGCAGGCGCCACCGACCATCAGCTACAACGAGTTCGTCACCCAGGTGCAGGCCGGCAATGTGAAGTCTGTGCATGCCAAGGGCGACTCGATCGACGGTGTACTCAAGCAGGCTGCGACCGTTCCCGACACCTCTGACTCCAAGCGCGGCCAGAGCTACACCCAGTTCACCACCGAACGCCCTACCTGGGCCAACGATGACCTGCTGGGCATGCTCGACAGCCATGGCGTGTCGGTCTCGGCCGTCTCGGTGATCTCCCAGACGAATCCGCTGGTGAGCCTGCTGATGATCTTCGGGCCGTGGATCCTGCTGATCGGTGCATATCTTTGGTTCGCCAACCGGATGTCCAAGGGCGGGGGGCTTGGCGGTTTCGGCATGAATCGGGAGGTCAAGCCTGTCCAGAAGGACACCGTGCGGGTGAACTTCAACGATGTCGCCGGTATCGACGAAGTCCAGGACGAGGTGGCGCAGATCGTCGACTTCCTGCGCAACCCGGAGAAGTACCGACGGGTCGGTGCTCGCTCCCCCAAGGGCGTACTGCTCGAGGGCCAGCCCGGTACCGGCAAGACCCTGCTGGCACGTGCCACCGCCGGCGAGGCGGATGTGCCGTTCTTCAGCGCCTCTGCCAGCGAGTTCATCGAGATGATCGTCGGTGTGGGCGCCCAGCGTGTCCGCCAGCTGTTCGACGAGGCGCGCAAGGCTGCGCCATCGATCATCTTCATCGACGAGATCGACGCGATCGGGCGCTCCCGGGCGTCCAACCGCTCGCTGGGCGGCAATGACGAACGTGAGCAGACGCTGAACCAGATCCTCACCGAGATGGACGGCTTCGACGGCACCGAAGGTGTGGTCGTGATGGCGGCCACCAATCGGGCCGATGTGCTCGACCCGGCGCTGACCAGGCCCGGTCGCTTCGACCGCGTCATCACGGTGAGTTCCCCCGACCAGAAGGGCCGCGAGCAGATCCTCAAGGTGCACTCGCGCGATATCCCGACTGCCCGCGATGTCAATCTGGCCAAGGTGGCAGCAGCCACGCCAGGCATGACCGGCGCCGATCTGGCCAATCTCGCCAATGAGGCTGCGCTGCGGGCGGCACGCCGGGGCGACACGATCGTGTACCAGCAGGACTTCACCAATGCATTGGAGCAGATCCAGCTCGGTGTGGCTCGCTCGGTGGTGATCCCCGATGACGAGAAGCGCCGCACCGCTTACCACGAGTCGGGGCACGCACTGCTCGGCATGCTGCAGCCGGGCGCCGATCCGGTGCGCAAGGTGTCGATCATCCCCCGCGGCCAGGCGCTGGGTGTGACGCTGTCCACACCAGACACCGACCGCTATGGCTACGACGAGGAGTACCTGAAGGGCCGGATTGTGGGGGCCTTGGGCGGCATGGCGGCCGAGGACACCGTCTTCGGTGTCACCACCACAGGTGCCGAGTCCGACCTCAACCAGGCCACCGCCATTGCCCGTCAGATGGTGGGCAAGTGGGGCATGAGCACCAAGGTCGGTCCGGTGATGGTGCTGAACGACGAGGTGGACCCTCGTCAGCTCGGCGTCAGCGATACCACTCTGGCAACGGTGGACGGCGAGGTGCGCAGGATCATCGGCGAGTGCCAGGAGAGGGCGATCTCGCTTCTGCACGAGCACCGGGGCCAGCTCGACTCACTCGCCACCGAGCTGCTCAAGAAGGAGACCCTGGACGAGGACGAGGTCTATGCCGCGGTGGGCATCAAGCGTCCCTCCAAGCTGAAGCAGCTCGAGGAGAGCCCCATCCCTGGCGCGGACATTCCGCCATTGCCGACGGGGACACCTCCGACGCAGATGGGCTGAGGAACAGATGAGCCCCGCGAGGGACTCTTGCTGTCTGGTCTGACGGCGACGTCCTCGCCCCGGCACGCCGTGCGTGGCTTCCCTCGTGGAGGTGAGCCGCACCCCGCAAGCCCTTGACACGTCGGGCCGGCGGGGTATCGCGGTATTGCCCCGGCAGAGGGTGAATGTCTCAGAGCGTGACGCCGAGCAGCGCGTCGATGGCGGCAGCCATCTGACCAGGAGCAGCCTCGTCGCTGCCCTCCCCCGCCAGGACCGCCGAGGACCATTCGTCGATCACTGCCAGGGCCATTGGTGTGTCCAGGTCGGTGCGCAGTCCGTAGCGGACATCGGCAAGAGTGGGTTCTGCCGCCGTTCCGGTCGGTGCATGAACGGCTGCCCGCCAGGCATCCAGTCGGCGCTGGGCACTCTCGGCCAGACTCGGCATCCATTCCCAGTCATCGCGGTAATGCTGCGCCAGCAGGGCGAGCCGCACGGTCATGGGGTCCATTCCCTGGTTCACCAGCCGGCTCACCAGCTCAAGGTTGCCGAGCGACTTGCTCATCTTCTGCCCGTCCAGCGAGACCATTCCCACATGGGCGTAGCTCTGCGCGAAGGGCTCCCCGGTCGCGACGACCGCCTCGGCAGCGCACATTTCGTGGTGCGGGAATGCCAAATCACGGCCCCCGGCCTGTACGGAGAAGTCACGTCCCAGCCGATTCAGCGCAATCGCGGTGCACTCGATGTGCCAGCCAGGGCGGCCCCGGCCCAGCGACGAGTCCCAGGCCGGCTCACCGGAACGCTCCATCCGCCACACCAAGCAGTCCAAGGCGTCCTCCTTGCCGGGGCGGTCAGGATCGCCGCCGTGCTCGGCGAACTCCCCGAGCATCTGGGCACGGTTGAGATGGCTCACCTCGCCGAAGCCGGGCGCCTGTGCAGCGCGGAAGTACCAGTCGGGGTATCGCGGATCATCGACCTGATAGATGCTTCCGGCCGCACGCAACTGCTCGATGAGGTCCACAACCTCATCGATGATGGCGGTGGCCGGCACGTACCAATCGGGGGGAATGACCCGCAGCGCCTCCATGTCCGAGCGGAACAGGTCGATCTGGGAGGTTGCCAGTTCCTTCCAGTCCTCGCCGGTCTGCTCGGCGCGCTCCAGCAGCGGGTCATCAACATCGGTGACGTTCTGGGCGTACTGCACTGTCAGACCCAGATCACGCCAGACCCTGTTGAGCACATCGAAACTCACATAGGTGAAGGCGTGACCGATGTGGGTGGCGTCATAGGGCGTGATTCCGCACACGTACAGTCCGGCCACTCCCTGCTGGGGTCCCACCGGCACGAGCCGGCGCGCATCGGTGGTCACCAGGCTCACCTCGTCGGGCAAGCCGTAGGCGCCAGGGGTGGCGGGAATTGTGGGGACTTCGACCGGGCGCCAGGCGTGCATGGCCCCAACCTACCGGCTCGCACTAGGCTTTCCAGTCAGCAGCCATCGTCGGGAGGGGACGCCATGCGCACGCGCCGAGTGGGCGGCAGCGGCCTCGAAGTGAGCCGGCTGGGGCTCGGCACCATGACCTGGGGCGGAGACACGGGCCTTGATGCGGCCACGAAACTTCTCACCAGCTTCGCTGAGGCAGGCGGCACCCTGGTGGACACTGCCCCGGCCTACGGCGACGGCGCCGCGGAGAAGATCCTGGGCAGGCTGATGCACACCGTGCTGCGCCGTGACCGTTTCGTCCTCGCCACGAAGGCGGGCTTCGGGCTCAAGGACGGTCATCATCGCATCAACACATCCAAGAAGGCGCTGCTGGACGACCTCGCGGGTTCGCTGCGACGCCTCCACACCGACCACGTAGACCTGTGGCAGGTGCATGCCTGGGGTGCCGCGCCGGTGGAGGAGACGATGGCTGCGTTGGACGTGGCCGTGAGTTCGGGGATGACCCGCTATGCGGGTGTCTGCAATTACATCGGCTGGCAGATCGGCACCGCAGCCGCCTGGCAGCAGGCTGTGCCGGGGCGCGCACCACTGATCAGTGGTCAGGTGGAGTACTCGTTGCTGGCCCGGCGGGCGGAAATCGAAGTGATTCCTGCGCTGGCCCACCACGGCATGGGCTTGTTCGCCTGGTCGCCGATCGGACGCGGAGTGCTCACCGGGAAATATCGCAATGGCACCCCGCGGGACTCGCGTGGCGCCAGGGATCATCTCAGCTGGTTCGTCGAGCCCTACCTGGAGTCCCGGAGCCGGGCGGTGACAGATGCTGTGGCGCGTGCCGCGGACGGTCTGGGGCTCAGCCCGGCGCAGGTGGCCATGCTGTGGGTACGCGATGCGCCCGGCGTCACTGCTCCGCTGCTCGGTGCGCGAACCGCCGAGCAGCTGCAGGCCTATCTGGGGCTTGACGAGGTGCATCTGCCCGAACCCATCGTGAAGGCCCTGGACGATGTGACCGGCGGTCCGAACCAGGCCCGGACCGCAGCTGGATGATCGATGCCTCAGGCGTAGACGGTCAGCCGGGTACGGATGATCTTGCGCCGAAGCCAGACCTCCCGCGAACCGTCGCGGTAGCGCCGCACCCGTGACAGCTCCCAATCATGATGCTGGGCCTGCTCGGTGAGCAGGCGACGCACCTGATTGCGAGACACCCAACGGGGCACCGTCATGCGCTGGACCTCGAACTCGATACCCGAAGCCTCCTGACGGGTGAGTTCGCTGGACGCGATGTACACGGTGGGCTGGAACTGCATACGGCCTCCTTGGAACCCCGGCCCGGCATCCCTGGGGGAGCGGGAACAGCACACGCCGGTTGCCGCGATGATAGCCGTCATCCGAGGTCATTCCGCGCATCTCGACCGCACGGCGGACGGGATCGCGCTCCTTGTCCTGGCCGGTCTGCCCTGCGCACCCGGTCGGGGACCCGAAGTATGTGCGGCACCGCTGCCGTCCCCGCGTCCACGGCGGATGGGGCGCATCGTCCATTCGCAGTCTGAGAACTTTTGATGCTATCCTTCTGGGGCGTCGCGGGCAGCCGCGGCGGATGTCCGGGTGGCGGAATAGGTAGACGCGCTAGCTTGAGGTGCTAGTGCCCGATTAAAAGGGCATGGAGGTTCAAGTCCTCTTCCGGACACGAGAAATCCCAGTCGCTTGGAAAATCACGGCAGCAGGCCTGACAGTATCTGACTGTGGTACCGGCGGAAGTTCCGAGGGCCGTGTCTGCGGCCCCACCAATCAAGTGACCTGTGAAGTCAGGACCAGCGACGCGCCAGATTCGTCGTCCCATCCGCGAAGCTCCTGGGTCTAGCCTTGGTGCCTGTCCTCGCCGTGCGCGGCTTCCGAGAACCAAAGGTCAGACATGAATTTGTTCCACGCCATCTTGCTGGGGATCGTCGAGGGAATCACCGAATTCCTTCCGGTTTCCAGCACGGGTCATCTCACCGTGGTGGAGAAACTGCTCGGATACCAGATCGATGACCCGGGAATGACGGCCTTCACGGCGATCATCCAGGTGGGCGCGATCATTGCCGCCATCATCTATTTCCGGCGAGACATCATCGATATCATCGTGGCCTGGTTCACCGGCCTGTTCCATGCCGACCGTCGCACCGATCCCGACTACCGGATGGGCTGGGCGGTGATCCTCGGATCGATCCCGGTGGCGGTGATCGGCCTGGTGTTCAAGGACGCCATCGAGACGACGCTCCGGTCGATGTGGGTGGTGGCTGCGGCGCTCATCATCTGGAGCTTCGTGATGGCTTTCGCCGACCGGCAGCAGGGGCTGAACCGATCCATTGACGATGTCACCTGGCGTGACGGCATCTTCATCGGCCTGTTCCAGGCCCTCTCGCCGCTGTTCCCCGGCATCTCCCGTTCCGGGGCAACGATTTCGGCAGGCATGTTCCGCAAGCTGGACCGCGTCTCCGCGACCCGGCTCAGCTTCTTCATGGGCATCCCCGCGCTCGTCGCGGCCGGTGGCCTCGAGTCGGTTTCCCAGGCCAGCGCAATTTCCAGCACGGTCGGCTGGACCGCCACGATTGTTGGCACCGTGGTCTCGCTGGTCGTGGCCTACTTCTCGATCGCCTGGCTGCTGCGCTTCGTCTCGAAGAACTCGTTCACCGGCTTCATCGTGTACCGCATTGCCCTGGGTGCATTCATCATCGTGCTGCTGGTCACGGGGACCATCACGGCCTGAGGCAGACCGTCACGTGGGCCTGACCCGGGCGCAAGGTCAGCAGACCAGTTCATCTGCGCGCAAGCCGCCAACTGCCCGTCCGGGACCGCGTCACCAGACCCATCAGTTCAAGGCGCACCAGTGCGGCCTGGCACTGGGTGACGCTCTTGGCCGAGGCCATGGCGATGTCATCGAGGTCTGCGTCGCCTCTGGCAGGCAGGGCCTCGCGCACCGCCAGCAGACCGGGGTCGAGGTCGTCGAATTCGCGAGGACGACCGTGCAACGGCAGTTCGTCCTGCTCCCCCACCGGTGTGAGCAGCGCACGGACGTCATCGGCCCGGCTGACCAGCACTGCCTCGTTGTCGCGGATGAGCCGATTCGGCGTCTCGGACAGGGCCGAGGTGACCGGGCCGGGCACTGCAGCAAGCACACGCCCCAGTGCGACGGTCCAGTTGGCCGTGTTGAGCGCCCCTGAGCGCAGCGCTGCCTCCACCACGACGGTGCCGCCAGCCAGCGCCGCGATGAGCCGGTTGCGAGCCAGGAAGCCCGCTCTGGTGGGACGAATCCCCGGCGCCAGCTCGGTGATCACCAGTCCGCGTGCGGCGATCTCGTCGAGCACTGCTGTATTGCCTCGGGGATACCACGCGTCGAGTCCTCCTGCGAGCACGGCGATGGTCCTCCCCTCTGCTGCCAGTGCGCCCCGATGGGCGGCAACGTCGATGCCGTAGGCACCGCCGCTGATCACCGGGAACTCATGACTCAATGAACCCGCCAGATCGGCAGCCACGGCCTCGCCGTAGCGGGTGGAGGAACGCGCGCCCACGATTGCCACCGGTGGATGTGTTGCGACGCAGATCTCGTCGAGCCGCAGCGGACCGCGCACCCACAGGGCCACAGATGAACCGGCCATTCCGCCCAGGCAGCTGATGTTGTCGAGATCGGCGAGGGGGGAGGGCCATTCATCGTCGCTCGGAATGAGAAGGCGGATGCCAAGCACTTCGGCTGCCCTCACCAGATCGGCTGTGTTCAAGCTTCTCGCCCTGCGCCCCCACGCGCTGTCCTCGGAAGCGGCCAGCAGGCTCCGAAACACCTGATCGGCACCTTGTTGGTCGACCAGTTCCGCCAGTCCTGGCCTGGCAGGCTCGCAGATCTGGCTCAGCGCCGCCCTGGCCAGGCGTTCTTCGGACCAGTCATTCATCATGCTGCCCCGCTCATCCAGTCCGCCCGGCGCAGACCCATGGCTGCCGCCAGATCATCGCCCTGGATGCGGTCATGCCCGGCCAGGTCTGCAAGCGTCCAGGCAACTCGCAATACCTTGTCCACCCCCCGGGTGCTCAGCAACCCCCGGTCCAGGGCCGCATCGATGAGATCGACGTCTTTGGGCTGGGGCAGCTCACGGCGCAGCATCGTGCCGGGCACCTCGGCATTTGTCCGAAATCCGGTGTTCTGCAGCCGGTCATGCTGTCGTTCCCGCGCCTGGCACACCCGTGCGCGAATCAGCCCTGATGATTCGCCCACTTCTGAGGCGACCCGCAGACCCACGGCCCCAGCCTGTGTGAGGTGGACGTGGATATCGATCCTGTCCAGGATGGGCCCGGACAGCCGCTGGGCATAGCGCCGGACGGCCTGGGGCGTGCAGGTACAGGTGGCGCCCACCACACCGTGATTCCCACAGGGGCAGGGATTGGCCGCCAGCACCAGCTGGAAGCGGGCCGGGAAGTCCGCAGACACCTGACTGCGCACGATGGACACCTGCCCCAGCTCCAGCGGTGTGCGCAGTGCCTCCAGCACGCGCGGGGAGAATTCTGGTGCCTCGTCCATGAACAGCACCCCGTGGTGCGCCATGGAGATGACGCCCGGTCTGGCGACTCGCGAGCCGCCACCCACCATCGCCGCCACCGTGGCGGTGTGATGCGGCTCGGAGAAGGGCGGACGCCTGATCAACCGGCCAGCCAGATCACGGCCGACCAGGGAATGCACCGCGGAGACCTCCAGAGCCGCATCGTCGTCGAGATCCGGCAACAACCCAGGCAGGCGCTGGGCGAGCATCGTCTTGCCGGTGCCAGGCGGGCCGTGCATGAACAGGTGGTGGCTGCCCGCTGCTGCCACTTCCAGCGCCCAGCGCGCCTCGGGCTGACCGGCGATGTCTGCCATGTCGACAACGCCCACGACCTCGGTTCGCGCATCTTCCTGCCGGACCGCGTGCATCACCGGTCTGCCGTGAAGCACCTCGACCAGTTCGGCGAGATCGGCGACTCCCCAGACGGTCATCCCCTCCACGAGGTCCGCCTCGCCCATCTGGGCCGCCGGCACGACGGCGGTCTCGAAACCGTGCCCACGGGCGGCGAGAAGCGCTGGCAGGAGACCCCTCACCGGGCGCACCCTGCCGTCCAGCCCCAGCTCCCCCATCAAGACGGCGCGCTCGGCGATGGATGCGGGTACCACCTTGGCGATCACCAGTACTGCTGCAGCGATGGCCAGGTCGTAGTGGCTGCCTGCCTTGGGCAGATCGGCGGGAGTGAGGTTGATGGTGAGCATCCGGTCGGGCCACTGCAGGCCTGCACCGCTGATCGCCGCCTTGCAGCGGTCGCGTGCCTCGTACAGCGCTGTGTCGGGCAGCCCCACGAGCACGGTGCGCGGCACACCATTCCCGATGGCGGCCTCCACCTCGACGGGCGTGCCCCGGACTCCCACCAGCGCGATGGACCACGACGACGCCATGTTCATGACAGGCCCTTGATGTGACGCATCAGGGGAGCCTGACCCGGCACTTTCATGATGCCGATCGCGTCTATCCTCATTCTCCCGACATGGCCGTGGGCCAGGATCCAGGCGGCAGCGGTGCGTCGCAGATGTTTCTGTTTGGCGAGGGTGATGGCCTCCAGAGGATCCCCGTAGGCATGTCCTCTGCGGTACTTCACCTCGACGAAGACGACTGTCGGCCGCTCACCCGGCGCACATTCCACAGCGACGATGTCGACCTCGCCGTGCGGGCATCGCCAATTCCGGTCCACGATGCGCCAGCCGAGACCCTGCAGATAGTCCGCAGCGGCATCTTCACCGAGCCGGCCTGTGATCACGGTGCTCACGGTCACCACCTCCGCCGAGGAGTGTGACCGCGACGCCCGCCGATGGCAGTCGTCCACAGGAGCAATCTGAGGGGCGGCCGATGTCCACAGGGCTGGACCACAACCAATTCGGGTGATTCGGGCTGGATGACCGTCACACCGGGAAAGTCACCACCCATGACTGCGGCAGTCGCCCAGCCCCGAAGATCCGGCCCCGAAGAAGGGAGAACCCGGACCTGCCCTGGTGAACTACCTTCGCTCAGTCCCCGTCGGGCACCTCAAGGTCACTGTGCTGGATCTCCTCGATGGAGACGTCGCGGAAGGTGAGCACCTTGGCCGACTTCACGAATCGTGTCGGGCGATACATGTCCCACACCCAGGCATCCGCCATGGACACCTCGTAGTACACGTCACCGCCCTCGGTGCGCACCTTCAGGTCGACGACATTGCACAGGTAGAAGCGCCGCTCCGTCTCCACTGCGTACTTGAAGATGTTGACGACATCCTTGTACTCGCGGTAGAGATCGAGTTCAAGTTTGCTCTCGTAGGCATCGAGATCATCGGCGCTGCTCATGGTCTGTCCAGACTAGCCGCTCGCCTCACATTCGCGTAGCGTCGGCGGTGCAGCGGACACGGCCCCAGCGCCTCGAGACGCTGCTGGTGCAGGGCGGTGACATAGCCCTTGTGCACGGCGAAGTCATAGCCCGGAAAGTCACTGTCCGCGGCCACCATGATCCGGTCCCGGGTCACCTTCGCCACGATCGATGCTGCCGCCACGCAGGCGCACACCCGGTCGGCCTTCCACATGCCCAGACCCGGCGCCGTGATGCCTGCCACGGCGAAGCCATCGGTGATGACGAAGCCCGGTGCAGGGTCCAGTCTGCACAAGGCGCGGCGCAAGCCCTGGATGTCAGCCTCCTGCATGCCCAGCCGATCGCACTCCGCAGCTTCCACGGCCACGCACGACCAGGACAGTGAATGAGTCACGATCTGTTCGTAGACGCGCTCGCGGGCTCTGGGAGTCAGCAGTTTGGAGTCCTGCAGACCGTCGATTCGATCTTCCGGGCGTCCGGAAAGGATTACCGCGGCGGCCACCAATGGTCCGGCACATGCTCCGCGTCCAGCCTCATCGGCGCCTGCCACCGGATCGAGTCCGGCGACGTGCAGGGCCCGCTCGAAGCGCGGGACCAGGGCGGCAGCAGGCACGTGTGGAGACTAACAGCCGGTGCTAACAGGGTCTTTGGTTGACGATGGGCTGAGCCGGCGCAGGAGAAGACGCAGGCGGCACTGCGGCGAAGTCGGCCGGGATGTGGAAGCGAGTCATCCTGTTGAAGGGCATCGCGATGGCGACGACGGGCCCTGTGACATCGGACATCGGCACGAAAGCGTCGGCGCCGGGAGTCTCGTCGGGGCCCTCCATCTCGCACATGTGATAACGGGAGTCCCTGGAATCACTGCGATTGTCCCCCAGCACAAAGATTGCCTGGGCGGGAACGACCACGTCGAAGGGGATGTCGCTCGGCCGCGACTGAACGCCATTGGTCGAATAGATGTAGCTGGCCTCGTCCAGTGTGACGCCATTCACCTCGATCTGGCCGTCGACCGAACAACAGTGCACATGGTCCCCGGGCATGCCGATGACGCGTTTCACCAGATGATCAGTGGAGGAGGCCGGAGCCACGCCCAGGAATTCCAGCGCCTGGCGTGCCGGACTGACGGCCACAGGTGCGGTGTCCAGCCAGTCGCCCGGATCCTTGAAGACCACGATGTCTCCGCGGTGGATGGACACCGTCTTCATCACCACCACCCGATCCCCGATGCCCAGGGTGTTCTCCATGGACGCGGAGGGGATGATGAACAGCTGCACCAGAAAGGTGCGGATCAGCGCAGAAACCACCAGGGCGATGAAGACGATGAGCACGAATTCACCGAGGAAGCTCAAGAAGCCATGCTTGCGCTCAGGTTTCTTGAGTTTCTTCGAAGACCCGTCTGCCGAGTCGTCGCTGACGCGCGTGGCGGCTTTGCTCATGCGTTGTCGCGCTTCTCCTTGATCTTCGCAGCCTTGCCTCGCAGACCACGCAGGTAGTACAGCTTGGCGCGACGGACATCGCCGCGACGCTCCACCTCGATGTGGTCGATGATGGGGCTGTGCACCGGGAAGGTGCGCTCCACGCCGCATCCGTAGGAGATCTTGCGAGTGGTGAAGGTCTCCTGGAGACCTGCCCCGGAGCGGGAGATGACGACGCCGGCGAAAACCTGGATTCGGGACTTGTTGCCCTCGACCACCTTCACATGGATGCGCACCGAATCACCGACCCGGAATTCGGGGATGTCGTCTCGCAATGACTCGGAATCGAGCGCAGCAATGAGGCTGTTGGTCATGATCATGTCCTCGCCGGTGCCACAGGTCACCCGTAGATGAAAGTTGATCGTGTGCTGGGTTCGTTCCCCCTGTGGCAGGAGCCGAGAACCGCAACGACCAGCCATTGTTGCACACCGGCTGTGGGGCACACCAATCGGTGTGTCCCACAGCCGGTCGGACGGGCGATGTCAGCAGCACCGAGCACACCCGTGCTCGTCCTGGGGTGCACAGTGGGGGGGGGGGGGGGGGGGGGGGGGGGGGGGGGCGCGGGGGGGGGGGGGGGGGGG
>NZ_JBDNTB010000032.1:0-31294 GCF_047719395.1 Propionibacterium sp. | reverse complement strand
CCGCCCCCCCGGGCGGGCCCTAGGACCCACCTCCCGCCGTGCGCGCCGCGCAACGAGCGACCACCGCCACCCCCGGGCGTGGGGGCGGACGCCCCCCACCACGAGGTAGCCATACCCAGGCCCAGAGTGCCGGGGTCAGCCGTGTGGTGCGGGGCAGGCTGGTTGAACGGGGAAGCGTTCGTCGGGTGCGTCACGGGGTGTACGCGTTGCCGTTTGCGGGTTTTGGTGCATTGCAGGACGTGCGGGCTGCATGGCTGGCTACCGACGCGGCCCAGGACGCAGAGCAGCGTGTCTCCGGCGCCGGAGATGTGGTTGGTCACCTATGTCTCGGCGGCAGTGGTTCACGAGCGGGTGATCTGGTGGCTTCCAGGCACGAATTCACGGCCTCGTAAGGCGGCAGACGTCCCAGCTGGATGTGCGGTTCCACAAGGGTGTGGTCGCAGGCCGTGACCGGATGCTCGTGGATGGATTGCCCGTCACCTCGGTGGTGGGACTGTTGTTGATCTTTCCGGGGCTCATCTTGATTTCGATCATCCGGCGTCGGTTATCCGCGATGGTCTCCAGGTCGCCGGGGGCCTATGCGCAGCTGGCGGAGCGCTACGGCTACGGCACAGGCGTAACCCTGGTGGAGGGATGTCTGGCCACGGCGGGACTGCCCGACGCAGCGGCGGATATCCTCAGGCCGACATCTCGGCTACTCGCCCCGATGCCCCCGCTCTTCCCGCCGCAGATCGAGCACCGCCAGGGCCTGCGCCAGCGTGGGCACTTCCACCACCTCAAGATTGCGTAATGCGGGCAGATTCGCCGTGCGATCCCGGCTCTTGGAGGGCACCACCGCCAGCTCGAAACCCAGCCGATCGGCCTCACTGACCCGCCGCTCCAGGCCGGGAACCCGCCGCAGGTCGCCGGCCAGGCCCACCTCGCCCATGGCAAGCACGCGGCGGGGGAAATTGCGCTCCACCGATGCCGAGGCGACCGCAATGGCAACCGCGAGATCCACACTCGGGTCGGTGATCCGTGCTCCGCCCACCGTGCTCACGTACACATCGCGCCTACTCAGCGGCAGACGGGCCTTGCGCTGCAGCACCGCCAGCACCATGGCCACCCGCGAGAAGTCCACTCCATTGGTGACCCGCCGCGCCGGTGTCTCGTTGGGCACTGGCGCCACCAGCGCCTGGATCTCGGCCAGCAGCGGACGCCGCCCCTCCATCGTCACGGTGACGCAGGTGCCGGGCATCGGTTCCTCGTGCCGGGTGACGAACAATCCAGATGGATCGGGCACCTCGACGATGCCCCCCTCGGCCATCTCGAAGCACCCCACCTCGTCGGCGGGCCCGAAACGATTCTTGGTGGCCCGCACCATGCGGAAACCCGAATGCCTGTCGCCTTCGAAGCCCAGTACCACATCGACCAGATGCTCCAGGGTGCGTGGCCCAGCGATACCGCCGTCCTTGGTGACATGGCCGACGATCACCACCGCCATGTTGCGTTGCTTGGCCACCCGCACAAGGGCCGTTGTCACCTCGCGGATCTGCGCTGTGCCGCCGACGATGCCGTCGGTCTCGGCGGTGCCGACGGTCTGCACCGAGTCGAGCACCATCAGGCTGGGGGAGACCTGCTCGATGTGCCCGAGGATCGTCCCCAGGTCATTCTCTGCAGCAAGGAACAGCTCGTCGGCCAGAGCATGGGTGCGGGTAGCCCGCAGCCTCACCTGGGAGGCCGACTCCTCGCCGGTGATGTACAACGTGCGACGGCCTTCACGCGCCCAGCGAGCCGCGACCTCGAGCAGCAGTGTGGACTTACCAACCCCGGGTTCCCCAGCCAGCAGCACCACCGCGCCGGGCACCAGGCCACCGCCCAGCACTCGGTCGAGCTCGGGCATGCCAGTCAGGGTGCGATCGGCTGCCTCTGCAGACACCTCGGCGATGCGCACTGCTGGAGTGTGCGGAGCCGCGGCGCTGACCTTCTGCGTGCCTGACGCACCCTCGCGCTCCACGACGGAGCCCCAGGTTTGACATTGCGGACAGCGGCCGACCCAGCGCACACTCGTCCAGCCGCACTCGGTGCACTGATAGCGGTCCTCGTGTTTCTTCGCCACGCAACCACGCTATTGGGCGCCACCGACATTTTTGAAAGGCCAGGGTCTGGCAGACCTCAGATCCGCACAAGCCCCTTGTCAGGCGTCGCGAAGACTGCGGCATTGATCCCGGGATGGCCATTGGGTGAAGTGAACTCGATCGTGATGCCGTCGAAGACATCCGGCACGGTGTGCCCGATCCATTCCTCGACCCGCTGACGCGAACCGGCGATCTCCAGAGAGGTGAGCGTGATGTCGGCGGGCAGCGCCGAGGGCAGCACATCCGCTGCGCTGTCCCATTGCAAGAAATAGGGCAGCTGCGGATCGGTGATCAGGCCCTTCGCGCCGATCTGGTGCCATTCCAGCAGCCGGCCGTCGGGGAAGTGCCGCGATCCGGCGACCGCTTCGCGCTGCAGGCGCTTCTCGATGGGCCTCAAGTCATCCACCGAGATGACCCAGCCCAACCAGCCGCCGCCCATCTCGGAGCGGGCGCGCACGGCCTGGCCGTAGACCGCCTTCTCGGCGACGGGGTGGTCGAGCACCTCGGCGACCTCGATGTAACGGTCGCGGTTGAGGGGAAGAATGTTGTTTCGGGTGCCGAAACGGGGATGGAAGCCGCCGTCCTTGAACTCCTCGCCGAGCAGTTGACCCAGCCGGCTGACAGTGGCGGCGAGTCCTTCGGGTCCAGCAGCGAACGTGAGATGGTCGACATGCATGTGGCCATTGTCTCAATGCCCCTACGCATACACGAAATTGGGTGCCACAGGCTCTTGACAAGACGGTTTCCCTCCGTAGCTGGCCCGCCGTTGCGCGGGTCGATTACGGTGGGGACGTGGTCAGCAAACCCCCCTCAGGTTCCGCGCACATCCCTCGTCCGGACGTGTCGCTCAGCACCTCCAGTGTCTATCCCGAACACACCGCCGACTGCTTCGCCATTGCTGCCGAGGCCGGATACGACGGTGTCGAGATCATGGTCGGCATCGACGCCGCCAGTGCGGACGTTCCCTATCTTGGACGCCTGTCCACCCAGTACACGATGCCGATCGTGGCGATCCACGCCCCCTGCCTGCTGCTCTCCCAGAATGTCTGGGGCCCCGACCCTTGGGACAAGGTGCGTCGCTCCTGCGCGGCCGCCACCGATCTGGGTGCCGACATCGTCGTGCTGCACCCGCCGCTGCGCTGGCAGCGCGGCTATGCGTCCGGATTCGTGGAAGGAGTCCGGGAGATCTCCGAGCAGACCGGCGTCACCGTGGCCGTGGAGAACATGTACCCCTGGCGTACCCCGGGCAGGCCCTTCCAGGCCTACGCGCCCAGCTGGGATCCCACCGCGATGGACTACGACGCTCTCACCCTGGATCTCTCGCACGCGGCCACCTCGCAGCGTCAGTCCCTGGAGATGGCGAAGGCCTGGGGTCCGCGTCTGCGCCATGTGCACCTCACCGATGGTTCAGATTCGCCCATGGACGAGCACCTGATGCCCGGCGAGGGCGACCAGAACGCCTGGGGATTGCTCGAATACCTTGTGAACAGCGATTACCAGGGGCACATCGTGCTCGAGGTGAACACCCGCAAGGCCGACGACCACGAGGACCGGCTGCGCACCCTCACTCGCGTGCTCGACGAGACCCGCGCACACCTGTGGTCGGCGGTCCAGCGGTGATCCCCGACACAGGTGGCGGCCCCGGCATGGGCGGCAGGCTGCTGGCCATGGCGCGCACCGGCCGCGTTCGCCGCTTGCTCGCCGAATCCCCGGCCACCCGGGAACTGGCGAATCGTTATGTGGCGGGGGAGAGCATCGACATGCTGATCCACACCGTGGGGGACAGGCTCTCCAAGGGCCTGGCGGTGAGCATCGATCCACTCCGTGTGCCGGATCCGACACCGGCCGGTGTGGCCGCGAGCGGCGCGGTCTACCTGGAAGTTCTGCGCTGCCTCGACGAGCACCACCTTTCCGCCGGTGTCGACCTGTTGGTCAAGATCGACGCTCTGGGGCTTGCCGAGGACGGCCCGCACCCCGTCTCGGGAATGCAAGATCTTCGCCGGATCTGCCGGACAGCCGACAACTGCGGTTGCACTGTGACCATCGATGTGGTCCCCAAGGGCGACATGGACCGCATTTTCTCGGTCGTCCAGGAGCTGCGGATGGATCATCCCTCGGTGGGCGTCACCGTTCCTGCGATGCTGCGCCGCACCGAATCAGACTGCCGCGAACTCGCCGCGCAGGGCATGCGGGTGCGGCTGTGCAGAGGCAGTTGGCGCGACACCGCCGAGAAGAGCTTCAACAAATCCCATGAGGTGGACCTGTCCTTCGTGCGCTGCCTCAACACGCTGATGTCCTCACTGGCGCATCCGGTGGTCACCAGCCACGACCCCCGGATGGTCGAGATCACCCTCGACCTGGCCCGCCGTGCAGCCCGCCCGGCTGACAGCTACGAGTTCCAGATGCTGCTGGGTGTGCGTCCTCTGGAGCAACGCAGGTTGGCCGATATCGGCTGCATCATGCGTACTCAGCTGCCGTTCGGGCCCGGCTGGTATGACTACTTCCTACGCCGGGTGGCGATGCGCCCGTCCGGCGTCATGGATCACCTGCGCAGCCTGCTGAGCCCGCGCTGATGGACGCCCAGGTGCCGCTGGCAGCAGGGACGCCCGTCGAAGTGCATGGCTCGCGCCAGGGGGCCCGGCGCTCGCACCTGGGTCTGGAGACCGTCTTCGTGCTGGCCATCTGCCTTGGCCAGTCGGCGGTTTACTCGGTGCTCTCCCTGCTGGACAAGCTCACCGCCGGGCCGCCGCTGAGCCATCAGACCACTTCTTTGAACAATTCGGTGACACCCGATCGTCCGTGGCTCGACCTGGCTCATCAGCTGGCCAACAATGTCTTCCTGGCCGCCGCGGTGCCGCTGGCGCTGTATCTGCTGATGAATGTGCGCCGTCCTGGATCGAATCCCTGGCGGGCTATCGGCCTGGACGGGCGCCGCACGCGCCGCGACGCGCTGACGGGCGTCGGCATCACCGCGGCCATCGGCGTTCCCGGCCTCGGCCTGTACCTGCTGGCCAGGGCAATCGGCGTGAACACCACCATCGCGGCAGGCAATCTCGCCTCCCAGTGGTGGACCGTGCCGATGTATGTCTTCGCGGCCTTCGCGAACGGCATGCTGGAGGAAGTCGTGATGATCGGCTACCTGCTCACCCGCTGGCGCCAGTGCGGCTGGCACCCCGGCGCAGCCATCGCCGTCTCGGCCCTGATCCGGGGCAGCTACCACCTCTATCAAGGCTTCGGCGGCTTCGCCGGGAACCTCGTGATGGGCCTGGCCTTCGGCTGGTACTGGCAGCGCACCCGCAGGCTGTGGCCGCTGGTGATCGCGCACACCCTTCTCGATGTGTTCAGCTTCGTCGGCTACTCGCTGCTGAAGAACGTCGTGTCCTGGCTCTGACACCGGACCACTACCCTTGGGCGCATGCATGTTGGCGTCTTTGGGGCAACCGGGCAGGTGGGCGGCGTGATGCGCACCCTGCTCGACGAGCGGGGCTTTCCCGTCGATGACATCCGTTACTTCGCATCCTCGCGCAGCGCGGGCAAGAAGCTGGCCTGGCGCGGCACCGAGGTGACGGTCGAAGACATGGCGACCGCGGACTTCAAGGGCCTCGACGTCGCCGTCTTCTCGGCGGGCAAGCAGGCCTCCCACGAGTACGCCCCCAAGGTGGCCGCCGCAGGCGCAATCGTCGTCGACAACTCCTCGTGCTGGCGGATGGATCCCGAAGTTCCGCTGGTGGTCAGCGAGGTCAACCCCGAGGACGCCGCGAACCCGCCCAAGGGCATCATCGCCAATCCCAACTGCACCACGATGGCGGCGATGCCGGTGCTCAAGCCGCTGCACGATGCATTCGTGCTCAACCGGCTGATCGTGGCCACCTACCAGGCCACCTCCGGATCCGGGCTTTCCGGCGTGAAGGCCCTTGAGGACCAGACCCGGCAGGCCTGCGAGGGCGACATCCATGGGCTCACCTTCCACGGCGACGCGACCGCCTATCCCGATGATCTCGGCCCCTATGTGAAGCCGATTGCCTTCAACGCCGTGCCCTGGGCCGGCAATGCGGTGGACGACGGCTCCCTGGAGACCGACGAGGAGCAGAAGCTGCGCAACGAGTCGCGCAAGATCTTGCACATTCCGGATCTGCTGGTGGCCGGCACCTGCGTGCGGGTGCCGGTGTTCACCTCGCACGGTCTGTCGGTGCACGCCGAGTTCGCCAGTGATGTGAGCGTCGAGGAGGCCACTGAGATCTTGTCCAAGGCCCCTGGCGTGCAGCTGGCCGATGTACCCACTCCGCGCGACGCGGCGGGCATCGACCCCAGCCTGGTCGGGCGCATCCGGATGGATCAGTCGGCGCCGCACGGCCGCGGCCTGGTGATGTTCATCGCCTCGGACAATCTGCGCAAGGGCGCCGCGCTCAACGCCATCCAGGTCGCCGAGATCGTGGCGGCGCACTGAGATGACTTCTTCGCAGAACTACTCCACGCTGGCAGTGCTCGGTGCCGGGACGATGGGCGGCATTCTGGTGCGCGGCCTGGTGAAGGCCGGTCGCCCCGCGTCCACCATCGGCGTGACCTCCCACACCGCGGCAACCCGCGAGAAGATCGCCGAGGAGACCGGCGTGCAGGCCTTCGACGACAATGCCACCGCTGCCGCCTGGGCCGAGGTCCTGGTGCTGGCCGTCAAACCCGTCAAAGCACTGGGCGTGCTTGACGAGATCTCCGCTGCGCTGCGCCCCGGCACCGTGGTGATCAGCCTGTGCGCAGGGCTGAGCTGCGCACTGCTCGAATCGCACCTGCCCGCAGGAACCCCCGTTGTGCGGGTGATGCCGAACACTCCGGCTTCTGTGGGTGCCGGCATGGCCGGTGTCTCACCGGGCAGCCATGCCGGCCCCGAGCAGGAGGGCCTCGCGGTCTCGCTGATGTCCACCGTCGGCAAGGCTGTGGTGCTGCCCGAGAACCTCCAGGACGCCGTGACGGCGATCTCCGGGTCGGGGCCCGCCTATGTCTTCTACTTCGTGGAAGCCCTTGTGGAAGCCGGTGTCACTCAGGGCCTGTCGCGTCCGCTGGCCACCGAGCTGGCCGTGCAGACCGTTCTCGGCTCGGCGCGCCTGCTCGACGAAACCGGCACCCATCCAGCACTTGCCCGGGAGGCTGTCACCTCGCCCGGCGGCACCACCGGGGCCGCCCTGCGGGCCATGGACGAGCACGCCCTGCGAGCCGCCATTCAGGACGCCGTGGAGGCCTGTGTGCGGCGCAGCGCTGAGCTGACCGAAGCCGCCGTTCGCGGCTGAGCCTGCCAGTCTGGGGTTGTCGATGGATGTCTTCGGGAACCGATGATTTTCGCACATCGCTTTGTTCAAGGTAGACTCCCCCTGTTCTCCCGCCGCAGGACGGTGTCTTCGTGGTGCATCCTCGTGATGCTCCGGCGAAGCGCATGAGCCAGCGGTGGGCGGCACCGGCCGGAAGTTGAGGCGGGCGGGGCCAGGTCACTACGCGGCCTGTTCCGCTCAGCACCCGATCCGGCCACGAAGCATTCCATCCGATGAGCACATCGGGCGGGAACAGGCTGTCCGTACGGAGCGCGACAACACCGCGCACCACGGCTCGTTCCGGCCCGGAAGCACGAAAGGTCCACTGTGGGTTCGGTCATCAAGAAGCGCCGCAAGAGGATGGCAAAGAAGAAGCACCGCAAGCTCCTCAAGAAGACGCGCATCCAGCGTCGTCGCGCCGGAAAGTAGTCGCGATCCCCGCGGCAGGTGGATCGGCGGAGGCCTTGCGCCTGATGCCGATCGGCCGCCGGAGCGGGGACTGTAATTTCCTGGTTGCCATTCGTGACGAGGGGCGAGGTCATCGTTCCCGTCGCACAATTCGCAGCCGTCCGGAGCCACAGACTGGAAGACGGGCACTCCATGGTCCAGCTGAATGACGACATCATGAGTGATGACGAAGAACTGAAGGAACAGGACTCGCCAGGGATGACTGGCCGGGTCGTCTTCGTCGGCGTCGGCGCCAGTTCTGCGGACACGCTCACCGTAGCGGGTCTGCACGCGCTGCGTGACGCCGACCTCCTGGTCACCACAGGAGATCTGCGCGCTGTGCTGGAGGACGCCGAGGTGGAGATGCCCACCGTCGACGACACCTTCCTGCTCGCCGATCTCGACGATCTCGTAGCCTTCGAATGCGAGCGCGCCGCACAGGGCAAGACGGTGGTCAGGCTGGTCGGCGGTGACCCGCTGCTGGAGGCCGGCATCGCCGCCGAGGCGCAGGCCTGTGCGCAGTCCGGTTGTGCCATCGACATCATCCCCAGCGTGCCCACCCTCACCGCCACGGCCACGCTGGCCGGTGTGCGACTGTCCGAGCTGCCGGTGCAGCTGTTCGCCGTCCCCGCCGACGCCGATGCCATCGATGTTCCCGCCCTGGGAAGCGTCATCGTGGGTTGCCGGCGCAGCCAGGTCTCGGCGGTCGCGAAGGCCGCACTGGACTCCGGTCGCCCGGAGGACCAGCACGTGCTGGTCACCACCGGCGGCGGCTCCCTGCACCAGCATTCCCGGGTGGCCACGCTCGCCGAATTCGCCGTCTCCGAGGCCCCGGCGGATGAGGACCTCGAGGCCGAGCGCGTGCTCCTGGTGATCGGCGCAGCAGCCGATCGCAGCGAAGAACTCGACTGGTACGAGACCAAGCCGCTGTTCGGCTGGTGCGTACTCATCCCGCGTACCCGGGCCGACTGCACACCGCTGATCGAACGCCTGCGGCTGCACGGCGCCACCAGCGAGCTGGTGCCCACCATCTCGGTGGAACCTCCGCGCAATCCCCAGCAGCTCGACAAGGCAGTGCGCGGCATGGTGGACGGCCACTACGAGTGGGTCATCTTCACCAGCGGCAATGCTGTGCGGGCGGTGTTCAACAAGCTTTCGGAGTACGGCCTGGACTCCCGCGCGCTGTCCGGCCTGCGGATCGCCACCGTCGGTGCCGACACTGCGCGTGCGCTGCGCTCCTGGGGCATCGTCCCCGATCTGTCTCCGCGAGGTGTCCAGACCGTCGCCGGTCTGGCTGCCGAATTCCCCGCCTACGACGACGTGCTCGACCCGATCAACAAGGTCTTCGTGCCGCGCGCCGACATCGCCACCGAGCCACTGGCCACCGGCCTCACCCAGCTCGGCTGGGATGTCGACGACGTCACGGCCTATCGCACGGTGCGCGCCTCACCGCCGCCGCCCGACACCCGCGACGCCATCAAGTCCGGGCGCTTCGACGCGGTCGTGTTCACCTCCAGCACCACAGTCCGCAATCTGGTGGGCATCGCCGGCAAGCCGCACGCCCAGACACTCGTCGCCGTCATCGGCCCGGCCACCGCCGAGGCCTGCGAGGAGCACGGCCTGCATGTGGACGCCATCGCCGCGCATCCCAATCTGCTCGAAGTGGCCGATGTGCTGGCCCAGGCCGCAAAACGTCGTCGTGACGAGCTGATCGCTGCTGGCCAGCCGGTCACCAAGCCGTCCGCCAGGAAGCGTCGTCGCGGCTCGCGCTGACCCACTTCTTGAATTCAGGGGAGGAACAACCGGTGGAAGAACAGCGGACCTTGGTTCACGTCGTGCGGCACGGGGAGGTCTACAACCCCGAGAGTGTGCTGTATGAGCGGTTGCCCGGTTTCCACCTGTCCGAGAATGGTGTGGCGATGGCCGCAATGGTGGCCGAGCATGTGAGGGACTTTCCACTCACGCACCTGCGGGTGAGCCCCCTGCTGAGAGCCCGCCAGACCATGGAGCCCATCAAGGCTGAGCACCCGGGTGTCGAGCTGGTGGTCGACGAACGGCTCATCGAGACGGGCAGCAAACTCGCCGGCCAGCGATTCGGGCCGCACCTGGACGCCCTGCGCAAGCCCGCCAACTGGCCGTTGCTGCGCAACCCCTGGAAACCCTCCTGGGGCGAGGCATACACCGATGTTGCCGCCCGCATGACCGCCGCGCTCACCGATGCCGCCAAGGCCGCCGGCCCCGGAGGCCAGGCGCTGGTCGTGAGCCACCAGTCACCCATCTGGATCGCCCGCCTCGCCTTCGAAGGGCACCGCGTCGCGCACCTGCCCAACAGCCGCCACTGCGCGCTGGCCTCGGTGACCACCTTCCACTTCCTGGGTACCCACTGCGTGCAGATCAGCTATGCCGAACCGGCGGCTGCGCTGGCTGGCAAGGACTCCAACTCGTACATCAGTTCCGGCAGCTGACGCCCGCCCCGTGAAAGTATGGGGCCATGACGCGTGAGCACTTCGACATCTGCATCATCGGATCGGGCTCGGGGAACACGATCGTCGACGAGCGTTTCGACGATCGCACCGTGGCAATGGTCGATCAGGGCGTCGGCGAGCAGGAGCTGTTCGGCGGCACCTGCCTCAATGTCGGCTGCATTCCCTCCAAGATGCTCATCGTGCCCGCCAATTTCGCCCGGGCGCCGCTTGACGCCGAAAGGGTCGGCGTGCAACTCAGCCTCGAGGGGGTCGATTTCGCCGCCATCCAGCAGCGCATCTTCGGGCGCACCGACACGATCTCCCGCGACGGCTTGGAGTGGCGGCAGAGCAGCTCCAATGTCACAGTCTTCCGCAGCTCCGCAGCCTTCATCGACGACCATCACCTCCTTGTGGGGCGGCACACCATCAGCGCGGACCAGTTCGTGCTGGCTGCCGGTTCCCGCCCCCGTCATCTCGATGTTCCAGGCCTTGACGATCCCGACCTGGCCGGCCTGGTCCACACCTACGAGACGGTGATGCGGATCAAGAAGCTGCCCAAGCACCTGGTCATCGTGGGTGGTGGCACCATCGCGCTGGAGATGGGCCATGTCTTCTCGTCATATGGCTCGAAGGTGACGATCATCCATCGCGGGCAGAGACTGATGCGCATGCTGGACGACGACCTCGGCGACAGGGCCACCGAGCTGGCCAGCCGCCGTTTCTCGATACATCTCAAGCAGCAGCTCAGCGGGGTGGAGCCCGGCAGCCACGGGGGACTTGACATATCCACCACTGACACCGACGGCGTCGAGTACAACTACCACGCCGATGCCCTGCTGATGGCGGTCGGCAATGTGCCCAACGGCGACCTGCTGGCCGTGGACAAGGCCGGCGTCGCCACCGATGAGCAGGGATACGTGATCGCCGACGAGCACCAGCGCACCTCCCAGCCGCACATCTGGGCGCTGGGCGATGTCTGCGACCACCACCAGCTCAAGCATGTCGCGAATGCCCAGGCTCGCACTGTGCAGCACAACCTGTTGCACCCCGATGATCTCGCGTCCACAAGGCGCGATGTCATTCCGCGGGCGGTCTTCACCGATCCGCCGATGCTGACGGTGGGGGCTGTCGAGCGGCAGCTGGAGAAGGCCGGACGAGCCTATGTGAGCGTCATGCAGGACTACTCGACGGTGGCCTACGGCTGGGCCCTGAACGACCAGGACTCCTTCGTGAAGCTGCTCGCCGACCCTGAGACCGGGGAACTGCTGGGTGCGCACCTGATCGGGCCGGAGGCCCCGGAGCTGGGTCAGCTGCTGGTCGCCGCGATGAGCTTCGGCATTGACGCCCGGACGATGGCGGTCAACCAGTACTGGGCGCACCCCGAATTGGCCGAGGTGGTCGAGAATGCCCTGCTCGCGATCGCGGACGAGTGCGACAGGGCCGGAGCCGAGAAGTGAACCGTAACCCGGATTCAGGACCGTCAGCTCCAGAACATCGCACACGGGGCCTGCTGGCGGGCCTGGTCGTCTCGGCGCTGGCCGTGGCGATGACCGCCTGCGCCCCGGCGCCCTCCTCGACCGGCGACACGCCGCAGCACAGCTCGTCGGGTCCCTCCCGCACGAGCCCAGTGCCGGCGGCGCCCTCCGGCACTGCTTCTGCCACCTCATCCGTCAGCCCTTCGGCACGTGCTTCCTCATCGAGCACCGGTGCCAGCAGTTCTCCATCGGCCACTCCGACGGCCCCGGCGAAGAATGGTGATTGCCTGGCCGCCGCGAAATCCCTCGACCTGGACCACCAGGTGGCGCTGCTCTACATGGGCGCCATCACGACGACGTCGGACTCGCAGGCGGCCGGGCAGCTGGCTGCCCAGAAGACCGGCTCGGTGATCTTGATGGCCAACCCCGGCAGCGCCGACGCCACCCGCCAGCTCACTGCCGCGCTGCGCAGGACCGATCCCCAGGTGATGGTGGCAGTCGACCAGGAGGGCGGGGAGGTGCAGCGCCTCTCCGGCCCCGGTTTCGACCAGATCCCGGAAGCCACCGCCCAGGCCACACAATCGGTCGATGCGCTCACCGCCGACTGGGCCACCTGGGGCGGCCAGCTCACCGGGGCCGGGGTCGACTACAACCTGGCGCCGGTGGCCGATCTGGTGCCGGCCGCCAATGTCTCGGCCAACGAGCCGATCGGCAAGCTTGGCCGCGGCTACGGCGCCACCAAGGACCAGGTCGTGGCCAACACCTCGGCGGTCATCGACGGCCTGCACCGGGCCGAGGTCGCCGATGCCACCAAGCACTTCCCGGGGCTGGGAAATGTCACCGTCAACACCGACTTCGGAGTGGCCCACGACACGGTGACCACCGTTGACTCGGACGAGGTGCAGACCTTCGCCGCGCTCACCGGACGTACCGATTCGATGATGATCAGCTCGGTCGTCTACGACAGGATCGACCCCGATCATCCGGCGATGTTCTCCCCGGAGATTGTGCAGAATCTGCTGCGCGGCAAGCTCGGCTTCTCCAAGGTGATCATTTCCGACGACCTCGGCGCCGCTGCGGCGCTGTCGTCCTATCCGGTGGCCAGCAGGGGCACCCTCTTCCTGCGCGCCGGCGGCGACATCGCCCTGAACGTCGACCCATCCACAGTTCCCCAGATGATTGCCGACACCGTGCAGGCCGCTCACAACGACTCAGCCTTCGCCGCGGACCTGCCGAACAAGGCGGCTCGGGTTCTCACCATGGAGCAGTCGCTGGGCATGACGAGCTGCAAGGCTTGATCGGATCCGCTGGCCGCCTGCAAGGCTTGGGCTGAATGTCTGGAGCGCGGAAGTCTCTGGGCAGTACCGATCAGCCGAAACGGCCGGTGATGTAATCCTCGGTCTGCTTCTCCTTCGGCTTGGAGAAGATGGTTTCGGTGTCGTCGAACTCCACCAGGTGGCCCGGCAGGCCGGTGCCGTTGATGGTGAAGAAGCCGGTCTTCTCGCTCACCCGGGCGGCCTGCTGCATGTTGTGGGTGACGATGACGACCGTGTAGTCCTCCTTCAGCTCCTGGATGAGGTCCTCGATCGCCAGCGTGGAGATCGGGTCCAGGGCCGAGCAGGGCTCGTCCATCAGGAGCACCTCGGGCTGCACTGCGGTGGCCCGTGCAATGCACAGCCGCTGCTGCTGGCCACCGGAGAGGCTCGAACCGGGACGGTCCAGGCGGTCCTTGACCTCTTCCCACAGATTGGCCGACCTGAGCGATTTCTCGACCAGCTCGGTCTTCTGGGCGTGCGGCATGGACTTGTTGTTCAGCTGGATGCCGGCCAGCACATTCTCCCGGATCGACATGGTGGGGAAGGGGTTGGGCTGCTGGAAGACCATGCCCACCTGGCGGCGAACCCGCACCGGATCCACTGCCTTGTCGTAGAGATTGACGTCATCGAGCATGACCTTGCCGTCCACCCGGGCGCCCGGGGTGACCTCGAGCATCCGGTTCAGCGAGCGCAGCACGGTCGACTTGCCGCAACCCGAGGGCCCGATGAAGGCGGTGACCGAGCGGGGCTCGATCGTCATGTTCACATTCTCCACGGCCAGGAAATCCCCGTAGTGGATGTTCAGTTCCTTCAGTTCAATGCGCTTTGCCATGATGTCGAGTCCTTCACTTCTTGATCTTCGGGGCGAAACGGGCGGCGATGAACCGGCCGATGAGATTCAGCAGCATGACGATCAGGATCAGCACCAGAGCACCGGTCCAGGCCCTGTCGAAGAAGGGCTGCTGGGGCACGCCGGGCACCATCACCTGGTTGTAGACGAACACCGGGAGTGTGGTCATGGAGCCGTCGAAGGGGTTCGGATTCTTCCAGGTGACGAAGCCTGCGGTGATCAGCAGGGGAGCAGTTTCGCCGATGACCCGGGCGATGGCGATGACGATGCCCGAGACGATGCCGGACAGTGCAGTGGGGATGACCACCTTGGCGATGGTGCGCCACTTCGTCACGCCCAGCGCGTAGCTGGCCTCGCGCAGCGAATTGGGCACCAGGGAGAGCATCTCCTCGGCCGACCTCACGACGAAGGGGATCATCAGCACGCACAGTGCGATGGCACCGGTGATGCCCATCCTGGCGTGCGCCACCCCGACGATCAGCGAGAACAGCGAGAAGGCAAACAGGCCGGCGACGATGGAGGGGATGCCCGTCATCACGTCCACCAGCAGAGTGATCGCCCTGGACAGATGTCCCTTGCCGTACTCGACGAGGTAGATGGCGGTGAACAGCCCGATCGGCACCGAGATGATGGTGGCCAGCGCGGTGACGATCAACGTGCCCTGGATGGCATGCGCCGCGCCGCCGCCGGTGTTGATGACCCCCCACATGCTCTGGGAGAAGTAGGCGCCGTCGAAGCGGGTGATGCCTCGCTGGATGGTCTCGACGACCAACGAGATGAGCGGGATCACGGCGATGACGAAGGCCAGCACCACAAGGTCACGGACGAGACCATTCGTGGCCTGGCGGGCGCCCTCGACGGCCCGCAGCACGATGTTGTGCACTATCAGGTAGAGCACGACGCCGATCACGACGAGGCGGCCGATGTTGTTGGCCCCGGTGATCGCGTCGAAGACTGCGGTCACCGCGAGGCACAGGATCAGCAGGCCGATCGACGAGTACCGGGGCAATCTGGCGGCTGTCAGCGAATCGCTGAAGTCTTTCTTGGTGCTGGCTACCGGCTCTGACACTGACATCCTTTGTGAGGTGGGGTTGCTCATCAGTTCGCCCCCGAGAAGTCTGCCCGACGGGCCACGACCCAGCGGGAGACGAAGTTCACCAGGAAGGTGATGACGAACAGCACCAGGCCGGTGGCGATGAGCAGGTTGATGGTGAGCCCGGTGGCTTCCGGAAAGGACAGTGCGATGTTCGCGGCGATGGTGCCCGAGCTGGTCGAGGTGAGGATGCTGAACTGCACCACCCGCGCCGCCGACAGCACCATGGCAACGGCCATCGTCTCGCCGAGTGCGCGTCCCAGCGCCAGCATGGACGCTGAGATGATGCCCGACTGGGAGTAGGGGAAGACCACCTGGCGGATCATTTCCCAGCGGGTGGCGCCGAGGGCCAGGGAGGCCTCCATCTGCCGGCTGGGCACCTGCAGGAAGACCTCGCGGCACATCGAGGTGATGATCGGCAGCACCATCACGGCGAGCACCACGACAGCGGTCAGCATGGTGCGCCCGGTGCCGGAGACCCGGCCACCAAACAGCGGGATGAATCCGAAGTACTGGTTGAGCCAGTGCAGCACCGGCTGCATGGCCACCGAAAGGGTTTGCAGGCCCCACAGGCCGAAGACCACAGAGGGTACTGCGGCAAGCAGGTCGATGATGTAACCCAGGCCAGAGGCCAGCCGTCGCGGGGCGTACAGCGCGATGAACAGCGCGATCCCGACTCCCACGGGCACAGCGATGACCAGGGCCAGCACGGCGGAGTACAGCGTGCCGAACAGGAATGGCCCGACATACTGCAAGACATTGCCGTTGCTCCCATTACCCAACGCGAAATTGCCATTGCCGAATGCGGGAATTGCCTGGGCGATGAGGAAAATGGCCACGGCGGCGAGGATGACGACGATGAGAACGCCTGAGCCGGTCGAAAGGCCCTTGAAGACTGAGTCTCCGTGGCTCTTTTTCGCTGGTGTCAGCGTCTCGTCAGTCAGCGCCGGTATGGCGGTTTGCGACGACATCACATCTCCAATGCGGTGGGGGGAATTGTTGTGCGGATTTGTTGAGCTGCAAGCTGCTGGATATGCAAAGAGTTGGATATGGAAGCGGGGCGCTCGCCCGGCACATCTGGCCCGGGCGGGCGTCCCTACTGCCCATGATCAAGGCTGAGTGCTCACTTGATGGAGTTGACCGAGGCCTGGACCTTGGTCGCCAGCGAACTCGGCAGGGGTGCACTGCCGGCGTTCTGCTGGGCGACCTGCTGACCCTCGGAGCTGGCCACATAGCCGACATAGGCCTTCACCATGGCCGCCATGTTGGAGTCCTTGTACTGCTCGCAGGTGATCAGGTAGGAGACCAGCACGAAGGGATAGCCAGCGGCGGTACGGTCGAGCTGCAGCGAGACGTCGTGCTCGGGGCGGTTCGGCATGGTCGCGGACGCCTCGACGATCTGGGCCGCTGCCTCGGCGGTCGGACCGACGAAGTTGCCGGACGTGCCGAACTTGGCGGTGCTGAGGCCTTGCACCTGGGACTCATCGGCATAGCCGATGGTGCCATTGCCATTCTTCACCGAGGTGACGATGCCGGAGGTGCCGTTGGCTGATTCACCTGCGAAGCTGGTGGGCCAGGTCTGCGAGCCGGCCTCGGTCCACACATCGGGTGCGGTGGCGTGCAGGGTGTCGGTGAAGTTCTCGGTGGTGCCGGACTTGTCGGAGCGGTGCACGACCGTGATCGAGGTGGAGGGCAGATTGGCGCTCTGGTTGAGGGCCTTGATCGCCGGATCGTTCCAGGTGGTGATCTGACCGGCGAAGATCTTCGCGGTGGTCGCGGCGTCCAGATCGAGGTCGGTCACGCCGTCCACGTGGAAGACGATGGCGATCGGGGAGATGTACACGGGCAGGTTGAGCGCATTCGACGAGCTCGTGCAATTGCCGAAGGATCCGGCCTTCATGTCGGCATCGGTGAGCACTGCGTCGGAACCTGCGAAGGCGTCCGCGCCGCTCTTGAAGTCGCTCTGGCCCTGGCCGGAACCGCCGCCGCCGTAGCTGACCTTCATGTTCGGCTGGACGGTGGCGAACTTCGCCATCCATGCGGTCTGAGCCGCTGCCTGGGAGGTGGCGCCCGAACCGGCGAGGGTGCCGGTGAGCTGGGCCTGGGCGGATGAGCCGCTGCCTGCCGGAGCGGAATTTGACGGGCCCTCGCTGCCGCAGGCAGCCAGAGCGAGTGAACTCAATGCGGCGACTGCCGCGATGATGACCTTGCGATTCATCGGCACGATGAAGTCCTTCTGACGTGTGGGGGCCAGACCTGCAACGCAGGCCTCCCGGGGGCTTCGATTGCCCACCCTCGATCACGCTAGGGGCGACATGTGTCCTCGCGGCAGGTAGAAGGTGAACGCAGGGTTAACAAATGGTGGAGCTCAGGCAATCAGTGATAATGATTCTCATATCTCGGAGGGGTATGTCTCCACCTGCGCCGGAAGGCCCTCGGCGTCCAGGTGCAACACCTGGCACTGCGCGGGCGACATCGACTCGACCTCCAGGCCCAGACCCCTCTGCATCGTCGGCAGCACCGGCCGATGTCCGCACACCACAAGGGATTTTACGGGGTCGGCCACTGCGCGGGCGCGCAGCTGGCCCATCAGCGCCGAGACCTCGGCATCATGCCCCTTGGCGCCCTCCTCGCTGAGCAGTGGCACCAGTTCGGGTTCAATGCCCAGCTGTTCGGCAGCAGGTTGAACAGTGTGCACACAGCGCGTCGAGGTGGACGACACGATCGTGTTGATGCCATAGGCCTCGAACAGCCCGATCAGCGCCTTGGCCTGGTGCCGGCCCCGGGTGGCCAGGGTGCGGAGCCTGTCGTCCTTGCGCCAGTTCTTGCGGGCCTTCGCCTTGGCGTGACGTACCAGGATGAGTGTGCCGCCAGTGGGACGCTCGGCCGTCTCGGCGGCCTGGGTCAGCAGTTCGCGCTCGTCGGGGTAGCTGAGCATCTGGTGTGCCAGCGACAGGGTGGGCCAGGCCAGCTCGTCGCACTCGTCGTCATGGACGGGATTGGTGGGCCCCACCTGTTCGCCCAGCCACCACCACACGCGCTTGGAGCCGGAGCCCACCTCGTAGTCCAGGCAGGGCAGCGGCCTGCCGAGCCGCAGGTGCACGCCGGTCTCCTCCTCGACCTCACGCACCGCGGTGACGGGCAGGTACTCGTGGTGGTGCGGCTTGCCCTTGGGCAGCGTCCAGTCGTCGTATCCCGGGCGGTGCTCCAGCAGCACACGGCGGCCATTCCCTGCACCGCGGAAGACGATCGCTCCGGCGGCGCGGACATCTGGTTTCGAGCTCATCGGCCTGCTTCTGGATTCGTGGCCACTGTCCTCAGGATCGGCGCATTCATCGGTTCTGCACGACGCCCGGACGCTGGAAGTACAGCGTGCGGCGCTCCGGGTCGGCGTGAAATTGACGGCGGCGCTTGGAGGTCTGCGAGATGAGGAATTCTTGCAGGTCGAGTTTCGGCTTGCCGGCAGCGTCGGTGGTCTCCGGTGTCCAGGTGCGGTCGACGAGCTTCCAGGACACCGTACCGGGGTCGAAGGCCATGTCGAACAAATTGTTGATCTCGGCGATGTGCCTGGGGTTGTTGATCGACACGATCACCTCGACGCGGCGGTCAAGATTGCGGTGCATCAGATCAGCCGAGCCGATGCCGACCCGCGGCTTGCCGGCGTTCTCGAACCAGAACAACCGGGAGTGCTCCAGGAAACGGCCGAGTATCGAGATCACCCGGATGTTCTCGCTCATACCGGGGATGCCCGGGCGGATTCCGCAGATGCCGCGCACCCACAGCTGCACCGGCACACCGGCCTGGGAGGCGCGGTAGAGGGCGTCGATGACGGCCTCGTCGATGATCGAGTTGACCTTGATCCTGATCCGCGCGGGCAGGCCTTTGGCCTTGTTGTCGATCTCGTGCTGGATGGATTCCAGCAGGCCGGTGCGCACGCCGTGGGGGGCCACCAGCAGCCGGCGGTAGCGCGACTCCTGGGTCATCCCCGACAGGTGGTTGAACAGCCTTGCGACGTCCTCGGTGATGATCGGATTGCAGGTGAGCAGGCCCATGTCCTCGTACTGGCGGGCGGTCTTCGGGTTGTAGTTGCCGGTACCGATGTGGGCATAGCGACGCAGCCCCTCGGGCTCGTCGCGCACCACCAGGATGAGCTTGCAGTGCGTCTTGAGGCCCACCATGCCGTAGACCACGTGCACTCCGTGGCGCTCCAGCTTGCGGGCCCAGGCGATGTTGTTCTGTTCGTCGAAGCGAGCCTTGATCTCCACCAGAGCGAGCACCTGCTTGCCCGCCTCGGCGGCCTCGATGAGGGCGTCGATGATGGGGGAGTCGCCGCTGGTGCGGTAGAGAGTCTGCTTGATGGCCAGCACGTGCGGGTCGGCGGCGGCCTGTTCGACGAATCGCTGCACGCTGGTGGCGAAGGAGTCGTAGGGGTGCTGCAGCAGCACATCGCGATTCTTGATCGCCTTGAACAGATCGGCTGAACTGGAGGTCTCCACCGGCGCCAGATCGGGATGAGTCTTGGGCAGGAAGTTCGGGTACTTCAGCGACTCGCGGTCCACATCGGCGATCGCGAACAGCGCGGTGAGGTCCAGCGGCGCGGGTAGCTTGAAGATCTCCTTGGGGCCCACGTCGAGTTCACCGGCGAGCAGCTCCAGGAGGTCGTCCTGGATTTTCTCCTCGACCTCCAGGCGCACCGGCGGGCGCCCGACCTTGCGGTGCAACAGCTCCTTCTCGAGGGCGAACAGCAGATTCTCTGCGTCGTCCTCCTCCACCTCGATGTCCTCATTGCGGGTCACCCGGAAGATCGAGGACTGCAGCACCTCCATGCCCGAGAACAGTTCGGTGAGGTGGTGGACGATGACATCCTCCAGCGGCACGAAGCGGGTGGCGCTGAGCGGCACGAGCCGGTCGAGCACGCTGGGCACCTTGATGCGGGCGAACTGACGCAGGCCGGTTTCCGGGTTGTGCAGCAGCACCGCCACATTCAGCGACAGCCCTGAGATGTAGGGGAAGGGGTGCGAGGGATCCACCGCGAGTGGGGTGATGACCGGGAAGATGCGTTCGGCGAACAGCTCGTGCATCCGGCGGATCTCGTCGTCGGTGAGCTGGCTCCAGCGCAGCAGCTCGACGCCATTGGCGGTGAGCTCTGGCAGTACCTGCTTCTGGAAGACGCGGGCCTGGGTGGCCACCAGCTCGTGGGTGCGGGTGAGAATCGCGTCGTGCAGCTCGCGGGGCATCATGCCGGTGATCGAGGGCACTGCCACTCCGGCGTCGATACGGCGTTTGAGGCCTGCGACGCGGACCATGAAGAATTCGTCGAGGTTGGAGCTGAAGATGGCGAGGAATTTCGCGCGCTCCAGCAGCGGGATGCGGGTGGAGTCCCTGGCCAGGTCGAGCACGCGGTTGTTGAAGGACAGCCAGCTCATCTCGCGTTCGCTGAAGCAATCGGCGGGAAGCTTGGCCAATTCGATCTCGTGGCCTGCGGTGGCGTGGCCGTCCCGCGTGGACGAGGCCTGCTCACTCATTCGGTAGCTCCTGCTTTTTCGGTAGCTCCTGCTTTTGTTGCGTAGGCGGTGTCGGTGGACACGACGGAGAACCCCGCCCTGCGGTACATCTGGACGACTCTGGGCTGGGAGGCCTCGACATACAGGTCGATCGCCTCGACACCTTGGGCCTGCATGAGCACAATACCGGCATCCAGCAGGGCCCGGCCGATACCCCTGCGCTCGTGATCGGGATCGACGCCAATCACATAGACCTCGCCTCGGCGGACTTCGGGGCTGCCACTTTCCGGGCTCTCGACCTTGGTCCAGTGGAAGCCGACAAGCGAGCCGGCTTGGTCGCGGACGACCAACAGACCCTCGGGATCGAACCAGTCCTGGGACATCCGCACCCGCGCGTCGCGGGCGGTCATGGCGCCCTGCTCGGGGTGGTGCGCGAAGGCGGCGTGATTCACCTCGACGAGCCGGTTGAGGTCTTCGTCGCGGTAGTGGTCCAGGCTCAGATCGGCGGGCAGCTGGGCGTCGTGCGGCTGGTCCAGCGGCATCGGCAGGCTCATCTTCAGCAGGCTGCGCACCGGCACCAGGTGCAGCCGTGCTGCGAAGGCACGGGCGCCGAGCAAATCGCCGAAGGCCCACCACTGCGCGTCCTGCGGAGGGCGGACCGCCTTGGCCAGCAGCATGCCGATGCCGCGACGGCGATGGTCCGGGCGCACCATCAGCTGCACCGTGCGCTCCCGGGAATCCCACTGCGCATAGCCGATGAAGCTGTCGTCCTCGCGCACCAGCCAGTGGGTGCTCGTGGCGTTCACGGCGT
Source organism: Propionibacterium sp. (assembly GCF_047719395.1). NCBI lineage: Bacteria > Bacillati > Actinomycetota > Actinomycetes > Propionibacteriales > Propionibacteriaceae > Propionibacterium > Propionibacterium sp. Next base: position 9,916 of record NZ_JBDNTB010000032.1, on the reverse strand, counting down.
CCAGGGCCAGTCGTGCGGATTCGTTGAGCGGGCTCACCTGATCGATCTGCTCGCACTCGTGTGCGAGCCGGAGCACCAGCTGACGGTCGTGCTGGTCGAGGTGGTTGACATCGGGGATCAGAGTGGCGCTCATGGGCCCAAGCCTAAGGGTGGGCCCTGACGGGTGCGAGTCGTGCGTCTGCAGCGGGTTCGGCCCAGGCCAGTTCAGCCAGCGCGGTTCGAAGCGAGTGAATTCAACGCTGAGGGTTGAACCGGTAGCCGACATTGCGCACGGTGCCGATGTAGGAGTCGTACTCGGCACCGAGCTTGGCGCGCAGCCGCCGCACATGCACGTCGACCGTGCGGGTGCCGCCGTAGTAGTCGTAACCCCAGACCTTCTTCAGCAGGTCCTCGCGGGTGAGCACCCGGCCGGGGTGTCGCACCAGGAATTTGAGCAGCTCGAACTCGGTATATGTCAGGTCGAGCGGCTCGCCGTTGACCGTGGCGGTGTATGCGGCCTCGTCGATGACGATCGATCCGCCGCTGATCGTGGTGTGGGTGGCTCCGGTGAGCAGCAGGCGCAGGCGGGCGTCCCATTCGGCCGGTTCGGCGCCCTCCACGATGAACTCGGTGATGCCCCAGTCGGGGTTGAGCACCGACAGACCCTGCGGTGGCACGAACAACAGCAACGGCTTGTTGAGTGCCGCGGAGGTCAGCAGCTGGCAGGTGACGCGGGTGGATGCGAGATCACCGCGGCCATCGATGATGACGATGTCCACATCGGCCGCCGCAAGGACAGCCTTGTCGCCGCCCTGCACGCGGGAGATCGAATGGCCCAGCAGCGCGAGGGCCTCGGGAATGGACTTGGGATCGGTGGCCGGTGAGACGAACAACGCATCGCTCATCGCTACCTCTCTCCTCGAAGACCCTCAAATGCGGACCCAATGTCACCAGAATAGTGGTGAGAAGCTCTTTCGGGTGTGAGGAGGGTCGTCATCGGCCGCGTCGCTCAGACCTGTGAGTCCAGAAGGATGGTCACCGGACCGTCGTTGACGAGGCTCACCTGCATGTCCGCACCGAATCGTCCAGTCTCCACATGGGCGCCCAGAGCGCGCAGCCGGGTCACGTAGGCATCCACCAGTGGCTCGCTGACATCGCCTTTTGCTGCGGCCGACCAGCTCGGCCGGCGTCCCTTGCGGGTGTCGGCGTAGAGGGTGAATTGGCTGACCACCAGGATCGGTGCCGCCAGGTCGCTGGCCGACAACTCGCCGTGCAGGATGCGCAGCGTCCAGGTTTTCGCTGCAAGCTTGTGGGCAGTGGCCTCGTCGTCGCCGTGGGTGACGCCGACCAGGGCCACCAGCCCGGGTGCCGGCAGCGAGCCGACCACCTGCTGGTCGATGGCCACGGAGGCGGACAGGACTCGCTGCAACAGGACGCGCATGCCCGAATCGTGCCACGGCAGGTGTTCGGTGGGTCAGGCTCTTGGTATGGGTGGCGCCAGGCCAATCCGTGCGGAATCCGGCGCGGGTGGGCTCCCAGGGCGATTCCTGGGTCGTTACGACGAGCGCGAGATGGATTTCACACGGTTTCGCGGCGATCTCGCCGGACGTGGGATCGGTGCCGGATCAGTGCGGGCGGAGTTCACGCCCCGGGGTCAGGTGCAGGCCGATGTCGGGATCGACGATGACCTCCTGGGCAGCGGCGATTCCGTCGACGACCAGCTCGGCATCCACCGGGACTGCGCGATTGACCAGGGCCAGCGCAAGGGGGCCCTCCTCGTGGTGCATGGCGCTGGCACCCGCACGCCCGCAGGCCTTGCCCGCCCGCTGGATCGGAGCACCAATCCCGGGAAGCCGGTTCATCGAGCCGTCGAGCAGCAATCGCACCAGGCGGCGTGGCGGGCGGCCGAGATTGTGCACCCGGGCCACGGTCTCCTGGCCGGTGTAACAGCCCTTGCCAAGTTCGGTTGCGTAGAGCCCGAGCTCATTGGGCAGGGTGCGCTCATCGGTGTCGACACCGATCCGGGGCACACCTGCGGCGCTTCGCTCGGCCTCCCAGGCCCACATGCCGGCCCCGCGACCGCCCTTCTCGGCGAGGTCTGACACGACTGCCTCGGACATCCGAGGTGTGTTCGCGCTGGTTCCAACGGCCTCACCGCCGGGCGCCGAGAGCTTGCACAACCTCAGCATGCCGGGCCCGAAGGGCGCTGCCACATCGGGGGCAACCGCTTCCGGCAGACCGGCTTCGCCACGCAACTTCTCCCCGATCCACATCGGCACGACGTCGGGTCGGGGAAGGACCTCGACCTTCATCCGGAAGCGCATCGAGTTCAGGTAGTCGCCGAGCCGCACATTGCCGGTATCGCCCTGTGGGGTGAGCGGAGTCGAGGTCACCGGCCCCCCGTGGTCGGTGGAACCGGCCGTTGAGGTCCTGGACCCGGGCATTTCCGCATTTGCGGTTGTGTGGCCGGGCTCACCGGCCAACCACAGCTGTTCCCCGTCCTCGACGGCAAGCACCCAGTGCTGCACGTGACCCGTGGGCCCCAGCAGCAATGCCTGCACGCTGTCGCCGGCCCCCAGACCGAGAAAACGCCCGCTGCTCAGAGAGTTGAGCCATTCCAGTCGATCAGCGCCGGCAACGGTGAGCACCTCGCGGCCACCCAACTCAACCACCGCCAAGCCCTGCTCGAAGGCCTTCTGCTCGGCGAAGGGATCACCGCGGTGCCACAGCAGGCCGGCATCGGGTCCCTGCCCAACCAGCACCGCAGACCCACTCATCGGGTCACCCTGTGCAGCTGCGCCCACATGTAGGGCTGCAGCGGGACTTCCCTGGCGGCACGGTCGAAGCTCCACATCAAATCGCCCTCGACATTGCCGTACAGCCGCTCGCCGCCGGTGTACTCAAGCGCCGAGTTCGTGGTGCACATCACGACATCGGTGACGAGTTCGATCTTCGCGCCGTCGATCCTGCCGGCCCACACCTCGCTCCAGCCCTGCGGATCGCTGAGCACGAGCTCGATCGAGCCGTCGGACTGGGGCCGCCAGAAACCGGTCTCCATACCCATCGCCGCCTGCGGCACGCCATTCCCATCGGTCGAATAGGTCTGGCAGATGTAGTGCAGGTAGGGTTGTCCGTTGGTCGCGAACTCGATCGTCTGGCCGAACTCGAAGTCACCGCGATCGGGCCAGTTGCCGTGCCCGCTGCCCTCCCAGCGGCCGATCAGCCACGCCAGCGGCATGAGTGCGGGGTGGAGATCAGCGGGAATCTCGAACGGCATGGACGCGCCTCCTGTAGTTCGACGGACGTGGCCGAACACCGGTGGAGGGCCGTCGCTCACGCCGTGCCAACCACCGAAGCACCACACTGAGCAGACCGATCCCCACGGCAGCCACGACCGCCACCGCGACGAGCAGTATCACCAGAGCCAGCATTGCCACCCCGAGAGCTTAGCGAGGCAGCAACCCAAGCCAAGCTCGATTCGCTGCAAGCACTCGGGCGGGATCCTTCCGGAGTGCCGCCGAGGGCCGGATGCTGCACCACACCGTGCGGAATCCATTGCCGTTGGCAAATGGCCCCGACCACGGAGAGCCATCCCGTGCCGAAGACCGCTCGGTCATGTCACAGGACTTGGCTTCACGCATTACTTGGCGTCGTGGCTCTTGGCCTTGATGCGCACCTTGGCACGGTCGCGGGCATCCAGAACCACCTTGCGCACTCGCACCACGGCAGGAGTGACCTCAAGGCACTCGTCGGCGGCGCAGTACTCCAGGGACTGCTCGAGACTCATCCTGCGCGGCGGGATCAACCGCTCCAGCTCATCGCCCGTGCTGGAGCGCACATTGGTGAGGTGCTTCTCCTTGGTCGGGTTGACGTCCATGTCGTCGGGGCGGGCGTTCTCGCCCACCACCATGCCCTCGTACACGTCGTCGCCGGGGCCCACGAACAGTTCGCCGCGCTCCTGAAGGTTGAACAGCGCGTAGCTGGACACCACGCCCTGGCGATCGGCGACCAGCGAGCCGGTGGGGCGAGAACGCATCTCGCCGGCCCAGCGCGCGAAGCCCTCGAAGACGTGGTTCATGATGCCGGTGCCCCGGGTGGAGGTGAGGAATTCGGTGCGGAAACCGATCAGCCCGCGCGAGGGCACCACATACTCCATGCGCACCCAGCCGGAGCCGTGGTTGACCATCTGGTCCATGGTGCCCTTGCGGGTGCCCATCATCTCGGTGACAACGCCCAGGAACTCCTCGGGCACATCCACGGTGAGCCGCTCGGTGGGCTCCATGAGCACGCCGTTCTCATCGCGGTGGGTGACCACCTCGGGCTTGCCCACGGTCAGCTCGAAGTTCTCGCGGCGCATCATCTCGACCAGCACGGCCAGCTGCAGCTCACCGCGTCCCTGCACCTCCCAGGTGTCGGGACGATCGGTCGGCAGAACCTTGATCGACACATTGCCGATCAGCTCCTGGTCGAGCCGGTTCTTCACCAGCCGCGCGGTGAGGTTCTTGCCGGACTTGCCCGACAACGGCGAGGTGTTGATGCCCAGCGTCATGGACAGTGAGGGCTCATCCACGTGGATCAGCGGCAGCGGCTGGGGATTGTCGGGATCGCTGATGGTCTCCCCGATGGTGATGTCCGGGATACCGGCGATGGCGATGATGTCGCCGGGGCCTGCGGTCTCGACCGACTTGCGGTCCAGCGCGTCGGTCATCAGCAGCTCGGAGAGCTTCACATTCTGCACCGAGCCGTCGCGGCGGCACCAGGCCACCGTCTCGCCGCGCTTGATGGTGCCCTCGACGATCCGGCACAGCGCCAGACGCCCGAGATAGGGCGAGGAGTCGAGGTTGGTGACATGCGCCTGGAGCGGAGCGCCCTCGTGATAGGTCGGCGCCGGGATCGACTTCTCGATCACGTCGAACAGCGGCTGCAGATCCTTCGAGTCGGGCAACCCGCCGTTCTCGGGCTTCTCCAGTGAGGCGATGCCGGCCTTGGCCGAGCAGTAGACGATCGGGAAATCGAGCCCAGTCTCGTCGCCCTCGTCGATGAGGTCCATGAACAGCTCATAGGCCTCCTCGACCACCTCGTCGATCCGGGCGTCGGGGCGGTCCACCTTGTTGATCACCAGGATGATCGGCAGTTTCTTGTTCAGCGCCTTGCGCAGCACGAAACGGGTCTGCGGCAGCGGCCCCTCGGAGGCGTCCACCAGGAGCAGCACGCCGTCGACCATCTCCAGACCGCGCTCCACCTCGCCCCCGAAGTCGGCGTGGCCGGGGGTGTCGATGATGTTGAGGGTGAGCGTGCGGCCATCGGTCATGGTGTGCTTGACGGCAGTGTTCTTCGCGAGGATGGTGATGCCCTTCTCGCGCTCGAGGTCCATCGAGTCCATCACGCGGTTCTCGACATCACTGCCCTCGCGGAACGCTCCGGACTGCCACAGCATGGCGTCGACGAGCGTGGTCTTCCCGTGGTCGACGTGGGCGATGATGGCGACATTGCGCAGATCCTGACGTACAGGCATGGAACTCCGAACTGATGTGGACGAGGGGTAAAGCGGCACAGGGGCGGTCGCATGGGCAGACCGCATCGCGTCGATTCTATGCGGAGGGGCGCAACTGGGCGATCCAGGTCTCCGGGCCACCGCCCGGCCGCAGGTCCGTGGATCGCGATTCTCGCGCCCGGGACACTGAAGCGCTCGGGACACCGAAGGCGGAAGACAAGACAGAAGGACATCGGCTCAGTGGTGGCGGGGCGAAGGGTAATCGGTGAGCACTTCACCGAGCATGTTCGTCGGAGCAGGACGGTTCTGGATCATCAGGGAATCGCTCCCCTGCCTGTTCCATGACGAAAACAACCCGGGACTGCCGCAATGATCCCCTCGACATCTCACTGCCGAGGCCTCTGGGGACGCGACACCACGCCGAGGGACGCACACGGCCGTCCCACCAGCACATCCGCGGTGTTGTCCTGCCCTGCGGCGTGCTCCTGTGGATTCCCTGGATTGCCTGACTACCCTACTGATAGCGTCTTCTGCCGCGTGGGCCCAGATCTTGGCCACAACTGGCCACTGCGCGGCATTTCCCGACGCGCCATCGAGTGGAGGATTGTCGTGCACTTTGCCGCGTGGAATTCGAGGCCTGTGCGATGAATCCGTCCGCGCCGCCGACCCCGAGCGGTCAGCCGCCGAGGAGGGGCCAGGATTCTGGCCCCGAGCACGCGCAGGCAACCGGTTCTCATCGGGCGGTGCCGCCTCAGCCAGTCCCGAAAGCGGTGTACATGCGTCGCCGGAGCGTTGCTCTTTTCGGTCTGCTCGCCGCGATCGCGATCATCGTGGCGGCGATTTCGGTGCCGGTGCACATCCACTCCAAGAGCGCAGCGAAGGCGCACGCCGCAGCCCTGGCGCAGTGCCAGTCCGACGAATCGTCGTTCAACACGACGCTGGCCCAGCTGCATGACGCCTCCGGACAGGGCCAGCAGGGCAGTGCGGCCGGTACCGGGGACCCGGGAACCATCGCCGACCTGAAGTCGCTGTACTCCAGCACCGAGGAGCACAAGCCCGCGGCCTGCTCGCAATCGGCGTCCACCGATGCCCTGCACCAGAGTTCCACCGGCTACACCGATGCCACCTCGGCCATGCAGGCCAAGATCGACGGCGCCAAGAAGGGCTCCTGCGTCAGCTCCGATCAGGCTTCGGCTGCTCCGTCAGCCTCTGCGTCGCCGTCGTCGGGGGCATCCTGCGAAGCCAAGAAGGACACCACGGTGGACCAGACGCTGGACTGGGTCTCGCCCTCGGGTGGCACCCAGCCTGACCTGTCGAAGGTGCCCGATCTGCACATCCACGTGTCGCTGGAGGACCAGCGGGTCTATGTGATGAGCGGGTCGAAGGTGATCTACACGATGATCTGCTCCAGCGGCGTGGGTGATGACACGCCCACCGGCGACTATCAGGTGCAGAACCGCGGCACCACCTTCTACAACGGCTCCGAGGGTATGGGTGCCAACTACTGGGTGTCGTGGAAGGACTGGGGTGTCTTCCTGTTCCACTCGGTGCCCATCGACCAGAACGGGCAGTACATCGAATCCGAGGCGCAAAAGCTCGGGAACAAGGCATCCAACGGCTGTGTGAGGCTGACCGTCGACGACGCCAAGTGGTTCTACGAGCAACTTCCCGAGAACACCCCGGTGCACGTCGACTGAGCGCGGCGATTCCGGCCAGCACCACTCCCCGTAGACTCCTGGCACGTGACAAGCGCCGTTCAACCCACGCCCAGCACCCCCGAGCTCACCAGACGAGCACCCGTTGTCTACGCCGACACCGGCTCGAAGATCTATGCCGTGATGCTGGCGATGCTGTGCGTCGTGATCGTGCTGTCGGGCATCGGGGCCTCCAAGGGCGTCGCCTTCGGCCCGATCATCACCGACGGGGCCTTCTTCATCTTCCCGCTGAGCTACATCCTCGGCGACTCGATCACCGAGATCTATGGGCCGCAGGCGGCCAAGCGGGCCATCATCATGGGCTTCATCGTCAACGCCGCTGCTGCCGGGGTGTACTGGATCATCATCGCGCTGCCAGGCCTCGGAGACGACTACGCGCATGAGAAGCAGCAGGCGATCACCAATGCGCTCGGCCCGGTCTGGCAGATCGTGCTGGCGAGCATGGTCGGTTTCGCCGGCGGCCAGACGGTGAATTCGCTCATCATGTGGTTCGGCAAGCGCCGCAACAAGGAGAAGGGCCTGTTCGCGCGGCTGGCATCGTCCACCGGGCTCGGCGAGCTGGTCGACACCGTGCTGTTCTGCACCATCGCGGCGCCGGTGATCGGGCTGGTCGGATGGAAGCAGTGGGCCAACTACACGGTGGTCGGCTACCTGTACAAGATCGCCGTGCAGTACGCCGTGATGCCGATCACCGCCTGGGCCATCCGTGCGATCAAACGCCGGGAGCCGAGTTACCAGGCGGGCCTGCAGGTGATTGCGCGCGAAGGCGCGCCGGTGGGGATTGCCGGTCAGTGATGCGCCGTTGAGCTCCGGAACCAGCATCGTTGCCGCCATGAGCGCCGAATCGATCAAGCTGCCACCACTGATCGCCGGAAGCTGACAAAGAGCACACCTTTGTCCTTCTCACCTAGCCAGTGAGTTATCGTGGGGAGCGTCCGAGGAGTTCCCGTGCTGGCCAAGGGCGGCCAGCAGCGCGATCTCGGTATCGATGGCGCGGATGCCATCCGAAATGGTTCCAATGGAGGAGCACGAATGTCACAGACACTGAGCGACAACAAGGAAAAGACGCAGAAGTTCACCCTGTCGACAGACAACTACGGCATGTACATCGACGGTGAATGGCGGCAGGCTTCCGACGGCGCCACACTGGCGGCCTTCGATCCCGCGCACGGCACACCGCTCGCACAGATCCCCGATGCCACCGAACAAGATGTCCACGATGCCACCAAGGCTGCGCGCGCTGCATTCAGCGGTTGGGCGGACACTCCGGTTCCGGCCCGCTCGCAGGCCCTGCTCGACATCGCCGACCTCATCGAGGCCAACGTCCAGTACCTGGCCACCGTCGAGTCGCTGGACAACGGCAAACCGATCCGCGAGACCAGCAATGCCGACATCCCGTTGGCGGTCGATCACTTCCGCTACTTCGCCGGCTGCATGCGCGCCGACGAGGGCGCGTCCACGATGATCGACAAGAACACCCTCAACATCATCCTGCGCGAGCCGCTCGGCGTGATCGGGCAGATCGTGCCGTGGAACTTCCCCTTCTTGATGGCCGCCTGGAAGCTGGCGCCGGCGTTGGTGGCGGGCAACACCATCGTCTTCAAGCCCTCGAGCGCCACCTCGCTGTCGGTGCTGGAGCTGGCGCGCCTGATCGATGAGGCGGGCATCCTGCCCAAGGGCGTGTTCAACGTGATCACCGGCGCCGGCTCAAGGGCGGGGGAGTACATCCTGCACGCCGATGTGGACAAACTGGCCTTCACCGGTTCCACCGAGGTCGGCCGCAAGGTGGCCATGGCAGCAGCCGAGAAGATCATTCCGGCGACCTTGGAGCTCGGCGGGAAGAGCGCCAATGTCTTCTTCGATGACGCCGATCCGCAGACCGCCGTCAACGGCGTCGAGATGGGCATCCTGTTCAACCAGGGTCAGGTGTGCTCGGCCGGTTCCCGGATCTTCGTGCAGCAGTCCAAGCTGGACGACTTCATGAATCTGTTGAAGGACTCCTTCTCCAAGGTGCAGATCGGCGATCCCTTGGATCCGGCCACTGAGATGGGCGCCCAGATCAATGGCACCCAGCTCGACAAGATCCTCACGTACGTGGAGATCGGACGCGAGGAGGGCGCCGAGGTTGCCATCGGCGGCGAGCGGATCAATGACGGCGAAATGGGCAAGGGCGTCTACATGGCGCCCACGCTGCTGGTCGGAAACAACGACATGCGGGTGGCACGCGAGGAGATCTTCGGGCCGGTCGGCGTGGTGATCCCCTTCAAGGACGAGGACGATGTGGTGGCCATGGCCAATGATTCGGCCTACGGCCTGGGCGGCGGTGTGTTCTCCAAGAGCCTCGAGCGGGCCATCCGGGTGGCCACGCGGGTGCGTACCGGGCGCATCTGGGTCAACCAGTACAACTCCTTCCCTGCCGGGGCGCCCTTCGGCGGCTACAAGGAGAGCGGCATCGGTCGCGAGACCCACAAGATGATCCTCGATGCCTACCAGCAGACGAAGAACATCCTGGTGAACCTGTCTGCCGAGCCTGCGGGGTTGCCATTCGCCGCGAAGTGAGCGTGTAGGCGTACGGCAAGTTCAGAGTGCGTCAGTAATAAAGAGGTGGGGGGGGGGGGGGGGGGGCGCCCCCCCCCCGCGGGGGGGGGGGGCGGGGGGGGGGGGGGGGGGCCCCCCGGGGGCCCCGCCCGCCGGGGGGGGGTGGGGGGGGCGCGGCCGGGGGGGGCCC
>NZ_JBDNTB010000031.1:0-31428 GCF_047719395.1 Propionibacterium sp. | reverse complement strand
TCGAGACAGGCGGATTCAGACCCCAACTACACCCTCGATTGGGATGAGCCCCATTGAGGTGGGCCTGTACGCCGGGCATGCACTTGCCACAGGACAGCGGCCGTGCGGCGCCACAGAAACCGAACTCCAGAGGCTCGTCGCGGATGGCGAGCAGGCATGGGCCAGTTTCGTGGAGACGAATCTCGGCATGGTCACAGTGCTGGTGAAACGCTGGTGCCGGGGAAGCCCGGCAGACTACGAAGAGGTCCAGCACGAAGGCCGCGCTGCGCTGATCGAAGCCATCGTGGCCTATGACTACGCCCTCGGCTGGCGGTTCAGCACCTACGCATGGCGCATCATCGCGCGGCGAGTGGCCCATGCCGCCGTGGCCGGGCGTAGTTGTGGGACAGCAAACTTCAACCATGCTCGACGCGCGGCCAGGCTCGAACGGAGCCGTGCCGAACTCACGATGAGGCTCGGTCGTCAAGCAAGCGTCGAGGAGCTGGCCGCATCCCTGGGACTCGAGGCGGACGCGATCCGCCAAGCGCTGCAATCGCCCCAGCGCGCCCATGTGGAGGCGGAGAGGCTGGCCAGCGTACCCAGTGAACCACCAGAGATGGAGGACGATCTCAGCTGGCTGTCGCGGATGCCGGCAGATGAGGTGCGGGTGTTGACGCTGTACTTCGGCCTGAACGGGGAGACCGCGAGAACACTGTCCGAAATCAGTGAACTGCTGGGCCTGAGCGTCTCAGGGATCTATCGGATCAAACGCAGGGCACTGCGACGAGGCCGCACGTTCGCACTCGACCAGGCGGCCTGAGGTGAACTGGGCACACCGCAAGTCGCCACCAAGCCCAACACTGGAGCGGTACGCCTTGATGCGAGCACCCACGAGTGGGCGAGTCCCATGCAGGTCGTGGTGATGATGACGAGAATGCTTGTATGAGAAGCTTCTTCCGCAGATCCACAGGACGTAGCCTCCTCGAACCTGATGAGTTGACCGGCCTCGACGCTGCGGTCGGCAAGGCAGTGGATCCTCTCGCAGTGGCACGCGGAGACGGGGCGCTCGTCGTGGCCACGAGGGGTTGTATGGCTGTCAGCCGCGAGGGCCGCTGGCAGGTGGTTCCCTGGGACGAGATCCTCAACGGTGGCTGGGACGCGCCCAGCACGACACTGCGGTGGTCTCTGCTCGACGGAACCCGCGAATCGGTCCAGTTGGGCGATCCTGCCGAACTGCCGGGGGTCTTCATAGAGCGGATCCAGGCGTCGATCGTCGTCCAGAAGCGTTTCGAGATACCGGGGGAGCTGGGCACCATCGTCATCTCTGGGAGACGTAATCCAGCACGGGCAGATGATCTGCGCTGGATGGTCCAGCCGATCGGCCGCACGGATCTCGCAGACCCCGAGGTGCGCCGAGTCGCCACCGCCGAGACCGAGAACCTCAAGCGCGAATACGAGTAGTGAGTCCGAGCACCACCGATTTCCCTTGTTCGGTGATCACTGGTAACGTCTCTTCTCGCGCTGGCACTTCGGTGACAGCTAATCCCTGGTAGCTCAATTGGCAGAGCATCTGACTGTTAATCAGAGGGTTACTGGTTCGAGTCCAGTCCGGGGAGCCAACCCAAAGCACCTCCCACAAGGGCAAACAATCCAGCAGCACAACGACTGTGCGGGATCAGTGCTGGATCTTCCCCAGAATCACCCCGGAACGCCCCCAACGGGCGGCATCGGCCACCTCCTGGCCCAGCGGATCACCAACACGTTGAACCAGCAACGATACGGCATCGACTGGCCCGCCGAGCAGGCGGACCTCACCGTCGGGCAGCTCACCCGACGACTCGCCGGGCAAACCAACTGGCACATCACCAAGCAGCAGGCCCAACGACCTGATCGACGAGCTCAGCGGGCAGCTCGAGCAGCACGACAACGACTCCCGGCCATGGTTCCACCAGGACTAGCCACACGCGTGCGCGATGGGTGCCCGGGGGTCGGGGAGGGGACATGCAGGGCGCAGCAACGCCGGTTCCCTGCGGCTGTCGGCGCCTTGGGCTTACGCTCCGAGCATGGGATTTCGGTACAGGCGGCGGGTCAGCTTCGGTAAGCATCTGTGGTTGAACTTGTCGAAGTCGGGCGTGTCGATGTCCGCCCACGAAGGGCCGTTCACAGCGAACACACGCGGTAGGAAGACCGTCCACTTGGCACCCGGCCTGTCCTATACGACTCAGCGGCGGATGATGCCGACCGCACTCCCAGAACGCCCAGCCCAAGGCATGGCGAAGACCGGCAAGGCTGGCGCCGTCGTCATGGTGGTGGCCGGGGTGCTGCTCGTGCTGCTCGGCGCGCTGACAGTCCTCGGCGGGGCCGCGGTGGTGGGTGCCATCATGGTTGGAGTCGGTGCGGCGCTGCTGGTGCACGCGATGCGTGCCAGGCGCAAGGCGACCGCGGAGCAGCGGCAGCCATAGCAGACGAACGCCCCGGCCACCTTCGAGTGATGGTCGGGACGTCCGTTCTCTTACGGTGCGTGCCCAATACATGGGTCCCATGGTTCACGCCTCCCCTCCCTCGGCTTCAAGCGAGCAGATCGTTCAGATGCCCAGCGGAGAGCAGGTGGGAGGTTGCTCGACCTCCAGCCGGCCGATGTCAGTCCACCTGCGAAGCGCCGTCATGGGACACGAGAACCTCCGTGCCGGAGTGGCTCTTTGACAAGCCACATCCGATTCGGAGGTTCCCTGAGAGATGAGAGGACTGCGATCAGCCGCGGTGGCCGAGCTGTCCGTCGATGATGAGAAGGCCAGGACCCTTGGAACCGGCGAGTTCAATGCGCGTGATGATGTCGCGCACGGTGGATTCTTCCTCGATCTGCTCGCTGAGGAAACCGTCGAGCAGCGGGCGGGAATCCAGATCTCCGGCTTCCTCGGCGGCATGCACGAGGTTGCGGATCGAAGTGGAGACCTTGATTTCTTGCGCAAGGGAAGTCTTGAAAAGGTCGAGGAAAGTCGGTGCAGTGTCGAATGCCGGAGAGGTGAGAGCACCGATCACCGCATGATTGTCCCGGGCGTCGAGATGAGCGATGAACCTTTCGGCGTGAGTCACTTCCTCGCCGGACTGGATGCGAAACCAAGTCGCGGTTCCGACATATCCGAGGGCATCAGCTTCGATGGAGAGCTGACGATAGTCAATGCTGGACTGGAGTTCCAGCGTGATCTGGGCGTTGAAGGCATCAACCAAGGCATCACTGAGTTTCATGGCTTGATACTACAAAGATCCCAGTCAGCCCGGTGACGGGTCCAGCAGCGTCAGTTTTTCAGGACAGGAGGGACGGGACGGCCCAGAAAGTACAAGCTCCGCCAGGGGAATGGCGTCCAATCCACCCACGACGTTTCGCCATTTTGGACGAAGCCAGGCCGAAGGGGTCCCCCTGGAAATGGCTGAACAGAGCCCCGCATGGCGGTTGCGTCCACCTGACCCGGGTGAGGAGGACGCAACCGTTTTGTGTTCGGCAGCTATTCATTGAGCCCGTTGTTTCGTCGTGCTTCGTCCTCGCGCGCCTGGGAGAAGGCGAATGTGGCCGGATCGCCGCCAATGCGTCCCTCCGGGGAATTCAGCGCATCGATCGCCTGGAGATCTTCGGGTGACAGTTGGATGGAGGCGGCGGCGAGATTCTCCTTCATCCGCTCGGCGTGAACAGACTTCGGAATGACGATACGGCCCTCGTTGAGGTGCCAGGCGATCACCACTTGAGCCGGGGTTGCGCCCACCTTGCCGGCGATTCCGGTGATGACCGGATCGGTGAGATCGGCGCCCTGGCCCAGCGGCGAGTACGACTCCACCGTGATGCCGTGCTGCCTGCACACCGCGAGTACATCCGGCTGGGAGAAGCGCGGATGCACCTCCAACTGGTTCACAGCAGGGGTCTGGCCGGTCTCTGTGATGATCCGTTCGAGGTGCTCCGGGAGGAAATTCGAGACGCCAGCGGCGCGAATAACACCTTGGTCGCGCAGCTCCAGGAGGACCTTCCAGGAGTCGACATAGAGATTCTTGGATGGCAGCGGCCAGTGGATGAGATAGAGATCGATCTTGTCCAGACCAAGAGCCTTGTATGACGCATCGAAAGCGCGCTTTGCCTCGTCGCGCCCTTGATCGGCATTGCGCAATTTTGTGGTGACGAAGATCTCATCGCGGGGAAGAGCGCTCGCGCGGATGGCCGCGCCGACTTCTGCTTCGTTGTAATAGGCGCATGCGGTGTCGATGTGCCGGTAGCCGAGTTCAAGAGCCGATTCCACGGCCTGTTGAGCATTTTGCGGCGGTATCTGGAAGGTGCCGAAGCCCAGCTGCGGAATGCTGACTGAAGGACTGATCTGGATCTGTGCAGAAACATTGTCAAGAGCCGTCATGGCCCCAAGGTAGGCCCGAATCCTGATGTGCCGAAGGGCTGGTGCGCAGCTCATGACGGCGAATCCGAGAAATCTCGGATCGGTCCTCTCCTGCGCCATTCATCTCCCCGCCGGAGGGTTGACACCCGATCGGGCCGAAACGTCACCGGCCCGCGGCATCCAGATGATGTCGCGGGCCGGTGAATTCCTACTACAGCCAACTCAGGCAGCCACCGGGGCCGGCTGGCCGATCTCGGACAGCAGCTCGGTGAACCAGGGCAGCGTGATGTCGAAGGGCTTGTGCCCGGCGATCCGCGGGAAGTCGATGACGGACAGCTTGTCGCCGGCCTCCTCGTCCTGGCCGATCACACCGGGTGTGCCGGCGAGGGCCGCATCAACAGCCATGTCGCACGTCTTCGCGATGAGCTCGAGATCTTCGGGGTCCGACTTGGCGGAACGGGCGAAATAGCCCGACTTCTGCACCATCGTCTTGCCCGCGTCCAGCTTCTCGGCGAACTGCTTGGCGAACCATTCACCAGGATTGATCTGGTTGAGCTGCACGTGGCCGAAGGCATCCTTCGGCACCTCGAGACCCTCGGCCTCGAGCTTGGCGATGATGTCGGGAACACCTGCGCCCTCGGAGATGAACAGGTTGATGTTTCCGACCTCGTCCATCACTGCCTTCAGACGTGCGGCCTCGGCATCGAGATCGATCTTCGCCTCGGGCACGTACAACGCATGGATGTCCCAGGCGCGACGATCAAGCCCTGCCTCGGGCAGCCATTCCTGCTCGTCCAACCAGGCACGGTAGCGACGAGCGGTTTCGGCTGCGAGGTAGCCGCAGTTACGACCCATGATTTCGTGAATGATGAGTTCGCGCGGTGCCGAGTTGTGCTCGGCGATGATGTTGGCGGCGAACCTGGCGCCCTGGTCGGCGGCGCTCCAAGCCCCCAGCGACTGGCGGATCGGGACGATGTCGTTGTCGATCGTCTTCGGCAGGCCGACGACAGTCAGCGGGTAATCATGCGCAGCGAGGTAGGCGGCCAGATCGGCCGCGGTGGTGTTGGTGTCATCGCCGCCGATGGTGTGCAGCACATCGACCCCGTCAGCGACGAGCTGGTCGGCGGCGACCTTGAGGGGATCGGCACCAGCGGGGACCAATCCGCGGGTGACGAGATCGTCGACATTTGTGAGCTTGACGCGGGAGTTGCCGATCGGGGATCCGCCGAAGGCGAAGAGCCGGTCGTAGTGCTCGCGCACGGCGGGGAGGAACTCGACGGAATCACCCTTGAGCAAACCCTCATAGCCGTAGCGATAGGCAATGATCGTCGTTTCCGGGGCAACTTCGGTGTAGCGCTTGACGAGCCCGGCAACAGCCGAGGACAGGCATGGCGCAAAACCACCGGCAGTCAGCAGCGCGACCTTCTTGACCATGAAGTGAGTGCCTTTCGTGTTGGACAACAGTGGCCCGATCGGGTGCGGACCTCCGTCATTCAGCCTAGGGCACTGCTGGTTCGCCGCTTCGCCTGCTTCCCCCAAAGCTGCTCTGTGGAAACCCATCGTCGTGACATGCCCGGATGTCACACTGGACGAACGCAGAGCCAGATGCGGAGACATTCGATGAATCCTGTGCGCCACACCTTCCTGAATCGGGCCGAGGTGCCTGATCAACGCGGCATGAGCGTGAGCGTGCTGGTGGCTTCCTGTCTTCCCGCCTTCGTGTTGGCCTGTGGTCTCGCGGTCGATGGTTCCGCCCGGCTGAGCACCCAGCGGGAGGCCGCGGTCGTGGCGGCGCAGGCAGCACGAGCAGGCAGTGATGCCTGGGCGCTGTCCCGGCTCGCCGGCAACCGGGACACCACGGCAGCAATTCAGGCTGCTCAGCAGGTGGTAGCCGCCCACCCGGCGATGCGGGCCGAAGTAGGGGTGCAGCCGAGCGGGCGCGTCACCGTGAACGCCCACACCACCGTGGACACCCAGTTCGTATCCCTCGTCGGCATCGATCGTTTTGACGTAAGTGCGCAGGCCAGCGCGGATCTGCAACCGCGATGAATGCTCCCTGTTGCGTGATCCATGGCCTGACGGATGTACCCAGAGCGGCCCGATGAGCCGCAATCCCCGGCACGCTCGCCACACGTTGCGGGCCTGGCTGGTGTGCCCCCCGTAATCTTTATCCATGGCTCGCTATTACCCGGTACATCCGGTCAATCCGCAGGCGCGATCCCTGGGCCAGGTGGCCGCACAGTTACGGGACGGCGGCCTGATTGCCTATCCGACCGATTCCGGTTTCGCGCTGGGCACACTGTTCGGCAACAAGGCCGGCATCGAGAGAATTCGCAGAATCCGGCAACTGGACGAACGACATCATCTGTCGGTCGTCGTGAGTGAATTCGCCCATCTTGGTCGCTATGTCGACATGGACAACCGGGAATTCCGGGCGATCAAGGCGTGCACGCCAGGGCCCTACACCTTCATTCTCCGCGCCACCCGTGAAGTTCCCCGCGGTATGCAGCATCCCAGCAAGAAGACGGTGGGGGTTCGCGTGCCGAAGCACACCACGGCACTTGCCCTTCTCCACACCCTCGGCGAACCGATCGTCTCGTCCACCCTCACGTTGCCCGGCGACGAGGAACCGATGAACGACGGCTGGCAGATCAAGGAGGCCTTGGACAACGACATCGACGCGGTTCTGGACTCAGGTGATGCAGGCCTGCTGCCCACCACTGTCATCGATCTGACAGGGGATGAGCCGAAGATCGTGCGGCAGGGCGGCGGCTCGGTGGAACTGTTCTCGTGAACTTGTGGGCTGATCGGCCGGGCACAGCAGCAGGTGATCGCCCTGATGGCAACTGGCAACAACGATGCCTTGAATCCGCCACTCACCAGCGGCGTCTCCCACAATGGGAATGGCAGAGGAATCCGGGCGAGCCTCGGAACCCGGTCCTGTCCCCGGGCGGGTGAGCGCCCTTGTCAAGATGGCAATGATGTCCTGGATCTGGCCATCTGACTGTCAACAGCTCGCGCCCACGCATTCGCAGAACCCTTTAGTTCATGCGCAGGACGTCTGGTGTACATCTTCTGCACCCGCACAAGTCACAGTCAACTCTTAGCTTTCTCTTCGAATCTGGTCCTGGTGTGAGGCGTCCTTGTGTGCCAGGACCCCAATCGGAGGATGAACATGCATCGAATTGAACGTGCGTTCCCGCGCATCGCTGTGACGGCACTGACCGTCACAGCCCTGGCCATCGGCTCGCCACTGGTCGAGACGGCGTCCGCAGCCCCTGCTACCCCCACCACCATGGTGGTCGCCCAAACCCCGACAGCGCAGCCTGATCCCGTCGCGCTGATGTCGGACTACTCCAACTATTGGAAGCCCTTCACCTACGATCCGGCCAACGCCACGACCAAGGCCGACACTGCCTTCCGTGGCACGGTGCTCGACCAGGGCGTGCTCAACCGGAATGATCAGCTCACTGTCGCGATCAACAACGCCGGTGCAGCCGATCTCGACCAGTCCCGCCGCGCTCTCGTCGACGCCGACTACTCCTGGCAGGAGACCTACTCCGACGCCCTGGGGCCCACCCTCAGCACGTACTTCACTGAAGGACTGGCCAGCGGAGAGCTGCCGGGCACCACGGCTGCCATCAACAAGGCCTATGCCATGGGTACCGGCGAGGCGAAGCCTGTTTACAACTACCCGCGTCCCTTCCTGACTGACCGCGCCTTCACCGGCCAGGCGAATCCTTCGAACCTCAATGGGTTGCAGTCCCATCTCAATATCGACGAAATCCCCGACTGGACCGATCCGAATACCGGGAAGACCCACAGTGCGCAGTACGAGGACATCATCACCGGCCCCTCACAGGCATTCCCCTCCGGGCACACGACGATGGCCTATTCCACCGGCATCGCACTGGCGCAGTTGCTGCCACAGCTTGGCCCCGAGATCATTACTCGCGCTTCTGAGGCAGGGAACAATCGCATCGTTCTCGGCGTGCACTACCCGCTGGACATCATGGGAGGCCGAATCATCGGTCAGGCCAACAACTCCTACCTGTGGTCGGATTCCAACACCTTCAGCACGGTGCTGCAGCCTGCAGAGACTGAGCTGCAGAACTACCTGACCCAGCGCTGCGTCGCCGACGGTCTCGGCACTACTCTCGAGGCCTGTATCTCAAATACCGACGCGAACGGCACCCACGGCTACAACAACTACTTCACCGATGCTGTGTCCACCGCGCCCGTCGTCGACCGCACGAGTGCCTTGAAGGCCTTCCAGTCCCGGATGACCAACGGCTTCACGCAGGTCGGCGCCGCCGGCAAGGCACCAGTCGTGCCCGATGGTGCGGAGAGCCTGCTTGCCACAACTTTCCCCTCTCTGAGTTCGGTCCAGCGTCGTGCAGTACTCGCCGCGACCGAGATTGACTCTGGCTACCCACTCGACAATGGCTCAGACGGCTGGCAGCGCATCAATCTTGCGGCTGCGATGAGCTCGAAGGTCACGCTCGATGACAAGGGCACAGTGACGAATGTGGAGCCCGGTCAGTCGGTCGCCTCTGTGGTCAATGAGACGCCTTCGTCCTCCCCGTCAGCGACTGAGACTTCGCCCGCCCCGTCAGCGACTGAGACTTCGCCCGCCCCGTCAGCAACCGAAACATCTTCGGCCCCGGCTGCCAACCAGACCCCCGCCACCAGCCCGAGCGTTACGCAGAGCCCATCTGATTCGCAGAGCCAAGCTCCGAGCTCCGCCGCCCCGAGCTCGGCTGTGCCGAACGTCGTCGTGAAGCCGAACGGCCCCTCCGGCAAGTCCGGTCTTCCGCTCACCGGCGCGTCCGGTGTGGGCACCCTCGTCGGACTGGCGGCAGCCGTCTCTCTCGGCGGTGCCGGTCTTGTTGCCACACGCAAGCACCGTCGTCACTGACGGGACTGTCTGAATTACGGTGTGTTGGTCCGGTCTGATTCGGGATGAGATGGCCGTGTCTGATGCGACCGAGACGGCGGATGAAGCGATGACCGATCCCGTGACCGGAGAGATCATCGATAGGAAGGGCCTGGCCGAGCAGCTGCTCGGCCAGGTCAGAGACCAAGGTGTGAGTCTGGTGGGTCCGGGAGGCCTGTTGAACCAGTTCACGAGGAACGCGCTCGAGACCACCGTGGAGGCGGAGGGGACCTGAGCACCTGGGCCACGAGCACGGTGGGAAGCCAGCTGGCTCCATCACGACAACCAGCACAGACCCCAACCGGCACCGGCGCCAGGCCCCTCAGCCCGCGTTCACGACCTCCCGGGGAAGGACACCCAGACAGAGCCCACTTCGGCATCAACAGAGCAACACCATCGACCGAATCAACAACGGTCGAGGTCAGGACACCCAAGGAAGGGATCTGTTCTGGCGCGCTCTTCGAGAGGATGGGGCGTTCTCGATTTCCCCGTCAGCAGGTGCTCCACGAAGGCCCCCAGCGAGCCCGGAATCCTTGACCACCACGGGGCGCTCCCGGACAGTGCCCATGCTCAACGTCAGGAGAACTGAGAGGAGACCGGTAACCATCCTTCTCAGCTCATTCATAAGATATTATCCGAATGGATTTGCTGTTTGCAGGAGTCTGTCATGGGGACTCCAGTGGGAGGATGTTTATGCATCGTACAAAGCGGGCGCTCGGGCGTGCTGCTGTGGCGACAGTTGCCGTCAGCGTGCTGGCAGTGGGATCACCTCTGCTCGAGATGGCGTCGGCAGAGACCTCTGCCGCACCTTCCGCGACACCCACGACGTCCTCAGCTTCATCCACGACTTCGTCCGCGACACCCACGACGTCCTCAGCTACTCCCACCGCGAGCACGACAACACAGACGTCGACGGAGCAACAGGCCACTGTCGATTCCTGGATGACCGCGTACGCCCAGAATGTCCCAGCCAGTGCGGAAGATCAGCTCCGCTCTTCATTCCCCACCCTCACCCCATTGCAGCGCCGTGTCGTGCTGGCCGCTGCCGCTGCGGCTGCGGGCATCTCGATGGCAGATGGATCCGATGGTGTGCAGAAAGGCATCACCGTCGCACAGCATGCCAGGGTCACCATCGGTGTTGACGGCCTTGTGGTGAAGGTGGAACTCAACTCGACTCCGGGGTCGGTCGTGATCGACCCCACGCTCACCACTCCGGTGTTGCCGCCGATCGCAGGGATCACACTTCCGTCCCTGCCCAGTTTCAGCCTGTCGCCGCTTCCGACGCCGTCCCTGCCATCGCTTCCGACGCCGTCCCTGCCGTCACTGACGACGCCGTCCCTGCCGTCACTGACGCCCCTGCCATTGCCTACGCTTCCGACCCTGCCGTCGCTCAGCTTGCCCTCTGCACCATCGATCAGTCTTCCCTCGGTCACTGTGCCCACCCTGCACCCGATCAGCGGATCAACTGGGAGCTCGAACAGGACTTCAAGTGGTTTGTCCACATCCGGCACTGTCGTCAGTTCACCTGACAACTCGAACTCCTCCTCGGGACTGCCTGGTACCGGTGCCTCCGGAATTGGTACCTTGGCCGGCCTCGCGGCAGTCATGACTCTTGGTGGTGCAGGACTCGTGGCCACACGCAAGCGCCGTCACCACTGACCGGTCCTCCCACCGATCAGATGATCCACCGATCGGGAGGTGACAGGGAATCCGGGCAACTCAGCCGAGTACTGCGGAAGCCACTCCCAGGATCGCCGCAATGGGGATCAGCAGAAGTAGCGGCGCCAGCCATCCTGACGGGTGCCGGTCTCTGCCGCGAAGCAGCATCAGCCCCGCTGCCAGGCCGGTGAAGAAGCCGCCCAAGTGGGCCTGCCAGGCGATCCCCGGCACGATGAATGAATAGACGAGATTGATGCCGACCAGTATCCAGATTCCACTGCTCGGCACGCCGTCGCGCCGTGACAGCGCGAGCAGCACGCCGAACAGCCCGAAGACCGCGCCAGAAGCTCCGACGACCGCCGAAGAGGACGAACTGAGTCCGGCAAGCAGCACGAACACCGTATTGCCACCCACAGCACTCAGCAGATAGCAGATGACGAAGTCACGGCGTCCCAGACGAGGTTCGAGCGAACGGCCGATCAGCCACAACATCAGCATGTTGGTGAGGATGTGCCAGATGCCGGACGGCGAATGGGCGAACGCGGAGGTCAGCAGACGCCACGGCTCGCTGATACCCAGGCTCGGGGTGAGCACGACCGCGCTGAACACACCCGGCACGAAGATCTCGCCGAGCCAGACCAGCACGCAGATGGCCATGATCGTGTAGGTGCACACCAACGGGCTGTTCTTGTAGCCGGCCATTGATGAACCGCGCCACGCTGTGCCGCCCCGGCCCCGTCCGCTGGGTGCCGGCTGGTTGAACCAGTGCTCGCTGCGCGCTCTTGATCGGGTCCTGCGACGCGGTGGAGCACCCCATCCGCTGCCAGGCGCAGTCGAGAAACCATCCGGGGACGGCCGAGGGCTGTCAACCGCACGGCCACGCGACCGATCCCATGCCGACGGTTCGTGCGGAACGACCCACTCATCGGAGGACGGGTTGTTCCACCCGGCGTGCTGGTTGCGGTCCCAGCCAGGGTTTCCTTGGTTTCCGGGCTGGTGGAAATCGGATTGTCCAGTTGCTGTGGAATCGGGTGTACCCGGCCCTGGAGAGGGTGGCCGATTGTCTGACGAACCCGTCCCCGGAGTGGGCGGCGGAAAATTGGGCGCTCCCGAATTCGACGGCCCAGGATTAGGCGGCCGGGTGGGGGAGCCCGAGGCTCCCGAGTTCGAAGACGGCGGCCGGAAATCCGGCGCACCAGGTGGTGGCGTCTGGTCGGGATCGCGGTCGTCATTCACATCTCCAGCCTATGGGCCGGCCGGTAGCCGTTCCCACGACGACGGCGCAGCCGATCTCCTAGGACTGGCTCCAGGCGTGTTCCACTCGAAGACATATCCGCGGAGGCGCTCCTCGCCAGATTTGCGCTCACCGCGCACGTGAAGGCGAGCATCCGGTCGGGATGACCCCGGAATGGCAGGATGTGCCACATGGCAACTTGGGTCTTCCTGCACGCACATCCTGATGATGAGAGCTCCCAGACCGCCGGGACGATGGCGATGGCGCATGATCGCGGAGACCGGGTGGTCAACATCATCGCCACTGACGGCACCATGGGAACAGCTGCCGCCGACTTGCGTGAGGGTGAGACGGTCGCGGACCGTCGGCGTGAGGAACTGATGAATTCCGCTCGGGTGCTCGGCATCGATCGGGTGGAATGGCTCGGCTACCAGGATTCGGGGATGACCGGATGGCCGTCCAATGCCGATCCGCGCGCCTTCTGCAATGCCGATCCCGACCAGGCGGCGGCGCGGGTTGCAGAGATACTCCGTGAGGAGCAGGCCGATGTCCTGGTGGGCTATGACCCTCATGGCGGATACGGCCACCCCGACCACATCATGGTGCACACAGTCGGTACCGCCGCGGCAGCCCTTGTCGGGGGCGGATTGCGGGTTCTGCAGGGCAGTTTCAACCAGGATGCCCGCGCAGACATCCAAGCCATCGCCCGTCGGCTCGACGTACCTGAAATGGTCCTTTTCGATCCCGAAGCGGTCGGAGACGACGGAATTCTGATCGGCTCACCGGCCAGCGAGCTGCGCTGGGCGATCGACTTGCCCGAAGCGATCCTTGAGCGCAAGCGCAACGCCCTAGCCGCTCATGCCTCCCAGACCAGCGATGCCGGGTTCTTCCTCACCCTGCCTGCTGAGCTGTTCCAGGCGCTTCTTGGTTGTGAGTGCTATCGCGAACCCGCCAATCCGGGGCCGCTCACTCATGCCTGGCCGCTGGACCATGCCCTGCCGGCCGACAGACCTGGCCGCCCCAACAGCGGTCAATGACCCGCCGGCAAGTCCAGACATGACGAACCGCTGGCGCGGGGAGAGCCAAATCCTCACTCCGCACCAGCGGTCCGCGGTTGTCAGTGATCGGCCAACCCGGCCGGTCAGGCGCTGGGCTGATCGGGACCCCTGTCGTCCCCGCTTCCAGAGGAGCCGTCCCCATCAATGTGATTCTGGTCGGCGGAGTCGCCGGACTGGTCGTTCGGGAAACCCTCATCAGAACCATCAGATCCGTCGGCATCGGAATCCAGGCTGGCCAGGAAGTCCTCGACGGCCTGCCCGATCTCGTCGGCGTCCGGAATGTCCTCCTCGCTCATCGGCAGCTCGTGGGAGGCCATGAAGTTGTCGTACTGGGCCTCCAACTGGGCCACCATCTGGCCGAGCTGTTCCGAATCGTTGATCTGCGAGTCGATCTGGGCCCGGGCGGCCCGGGCGGCCGGCTCGAGCTCGCCGACCGGCAGTTCAAGACCCGCGACCTGGTTCACGCCTCGGATCAATGCGATCGGTGCCTCGGGGAACTCCGCATCCGCCAAGTACTGCGGTACGCGTGCCACCAGCCCGATGACGTCCCTGCCGGCTTCGCCCAGGCGCTGGGTCATCATGCCCAGGAAGGACGAACTCATCCGGAATGAACCTGTCGGCCTGTTACCCGGCAACAGCTCCGAGCGAGTGGCCACCTTGAGCAGACCCACCGGCCTGGTGTGCGGAACGGGCATCGGCACACTCTGCGCGGTGACGACCAGCTGCACGTCGAGATCCTCGATGATGCCGTTGATGGCCGCCGTGATCCGCTCCCACTGCAATGCGGGCTCGGGACCGGTGAGAAGCAGGAACGGAGAACCGTCCTTGTCGGTCACCTCGTGAAGAGTCATGGCCGGCGGCTCGTAGTTGTCGTAGTGATCCTGGTCGAAGTCGATCGGCGGACGGTGGCCTCGGTAGTCCATCACCTGGTCGATGTCGAAATTGCCGATGGTCCGGTGCGTCAGCGTATTGAGCAGGTGGTCGTTGAACTGCTCCTGCGCCGATCCGGCATCGCCATAACTACCAAGAGTGATCAGCATTACACGGTCACGGATGGTTCTCTGATCAATCTGGGAGTCGTAATGAAACAAAGTGTTCGGATCCAGCATGATCATTTACCTCCAACATCTCGTGATGGGCTCACACCGGGTGAACACGCCTGCATGGCAGGACATTCCCCACGGCGCCGAGCTCAGCAGAATTGCCCAGACAGCAGGTACACCATGTATCGATCCTAGTCGGATGTGCCCGATATGGTGGGAGTGTCTGCTCGGTGTCCGGAAAGGCGGCCATGACCACTCCTCGATTCCTTCTCGTACGGCACGGCCAGACCGATTGGAACGCAGCGGGGCGTTGGCAGGGATCCAGCGACATTCCACTCAATTCTGTGGGTTTGGCGCAGGCTTCGGCCGCGGCGAGCTGGTTTGCGAGGTTCAATCCGGTGGCCATCTGGTCGTCTCCGCTGGAACGGGCGCACACCACAGCGTCCAAGACGGCTGAACTGGCCGGATGCCCGGTGAGCACCGACACGAGGCTGTGCGAGATCGACTTCGGTGACTTCGAGGGTTTCACCTGGTCGCAGTTGGAACAATCCGACCCCGGCCTGTGGGCATGGCGTACTGGTGAACACGACTGCCGCTGGAGCTCCACAGGGGAGACGGGCGCCGAGGTTGGCCTGCGGGTCAGCCAGGCGTTGCAGGACATCGATGCCAGCACCCCGGGAGGGACGATCCTGGTGTTCAGCCATGGCACCGCGATCCGCTGTGGAGTGGGCACCCTGATGGGCTGGGACTTCTCCACCATGTGGTGTCTGGACTCGTTGGGCAATTGCTGCACCACTTGGCTCAACAGGGCCGGTGAGAGCTGGCGCATCGAGCGTTACAACGCCGAACCACAGTGGAACTTCGCTGGTTGAGGCGTGATAATTTGACCGCCATGGTCAACCCCGAGGGTGCGGCCGCCGGTGATTTCATCAGCGATGCGGTCGAGAAGGACAACGAGCAGGGCACCTATTCGGGGAGGGTGCAGACCCGTTTCCCGCCTGAGCCGAATGGTTACTTGCACATCGGGCATGCCAAGGCGATCACCGTCGATTTCGGTATAGCCGAACGCTTCTCCGGAATCTGCAATGTGCGCCTGGACGACACGAACCCGGTGGCAGAGGACCCCGAGTTCGTGAACTCGATCATGGAGGACATCCGCTGGCTGGGCTACGAACCAGCCCAGGTGCTGCACGCGTCCGATTATTTCCAGCAGCTCTACGAATGGGCGGAGTACCTCATAGGTGAGGGCTTGGCCTATGTCGATGACCAGGACAATGAGACGATCTCTGCCCAGCGGGGTGGTTTCGGCAGGCCCGGCCAGGACAGCCCCTTCAGAGACCGCAGCGTCAAGGAGAACCTCGACCTCTTCCGCCGGATGCGCACCGGAGAATTTCCCGACGGCAGTCGCGTGCTGCGGGCCAAGATCGACATGAATGCCGACAACATGGCGCTGCGTGACCCGGTGATGTACCGCATCCGCCACGCGTCCCATCACCAGACCGGCGACGAATGGCCCATCTATCCCACCTACGACTGGGCGCACGGCCAGTCGGATGCAATCGAGGGTGTCACCCATTCGCTGTGCACGCTGGAATTCGACACCCACCGGCCGCTCTACGACTGGTACCTGGAGCACCTCCCGCTCCCCCAGGAGAAGCCCCGGCAGATCGAATTCGCCCGCCTCGAACTCACCTACACCATCACCTCGAAGCGGCGGCTGGCCAAGCTCGTCGCCGACGGTGTGGTGGACGGCTGGGATGACGCCCGGATGCCTACCCTGCGCGGGATGCGCCGACGTGGCTGCCCGCCGGCCGCGCTGCGCGAATTCTGTCGTGACGCGGGCACCACACGTACGAATTCCCGGCGAAATATCGAGGAACTGGAATCATTCATCCGCCATGAACTCAACACCACCGCGCAGCGCCGGATGGTGGTCACCAGGCCACTGCACTTGATCATCGATGACTGGCCTACCGATGAGAACGGCGATCCGGTGGTCGAATGGTTCGAACTGACGAACAATCCGGAGAACCCTGGTGATGGCACCCGCAAGGTGGCTTTCACCGGCGACCTGTTCATCGAGCAGGAGGACTTCGCTGAGGTTCCGCCGCCGAAGTTCTTCCGGCTCTTTCCCGGCAATGAGGTGCGGCTGCGCGGAGCCTATCTGATCACCGCCACCAGCATCGTCAAGGACGCCGAGGGGCGCGTCGTCGAGGTGCACGCCAGCTACGATCCGGCATCCCGCGGTGGTGATGCCCCTGATGGGCGGCGTGTCCGCTCCACCATGCACTGGGTCAGCGCACCTCACGCCAAAGACGTGCGGGTGGCGCTCTACGACCGGATGTTCACCACTCCCAATCCCGGCGAGACAACCGGCGAACCACTGGACGATCTCAACCCCGACTCGCGAGTGCTGCTCGAGGACTCCAAGGCCGAGGCCGCCATAGCCGATGTGCAGCCCGGCCAGGTCGTGCAGTTCGAGCGGCTCGGTTACTTCGCACTCGACCCGGACGATCCTGCGCTGTTCCATCGCACGGTCGGTCTGCGCGACGAGTGGGCATCGTTGCAGCGCAAGGCCGCCAGGGCGAACAAGCCGCCGAAGGTCAGAAAGTCGAAGAAGGTCCAGAACAACGGCTGATCGAGCCATTCGCGGAGGATCTCTGCGACGGATTCCCCGTGAATCTTCCGACGCAGGTCAGTCATTTCCTCCCGCCACGGGAGTGTCGCCCAGGGCGGTCTGGGACCAGCTGACGAGCTGCTCGATGAGTTGACTGACTGCCGGTTCGGTGCTGGCAAGCCGGGCGCGATGACGGACGAACAGTCTGCGGACGCCAAGCTCAGGCATGGGTGTGACCTTCACGTGTCCACGCCGTGCGTCGACCAGCGCGAGTTGAGGAATGAGGGTGGCGCCGAGCCCTTCGCTGACCATGTCCACGGCCACTGAATAGCTGGTGTAGCGGTAGTCGCTGAAATGAGCGTCCGCAAAGGGTGCGGTGATGCGCTGCATCGCGTCATCGCCGGCAGTGCCGGGAGGCTGGCTCAGCCAGGTGAGCGAGGCCAGATCGCGCTGGCCGCTGATCGTGCCCGTGGCCGGAGGCGTGATGAGCAACCACGGTTCGTCGTAGAACGGCGTGTCGCAGTAACCTCGTGGCGGTCGCGGCGGCCTGGTGTCGCGTTCGATGCACAACAGGTCGAGCTGTCCTGAACGCAGCTGTGCCATTCCGTCGGGCTCGTCCACCTCTTGCAGGCGCAGATCCACGCCCGGCAGCACCGCAGCGAGATGCTGCCGGAAGCGCAGCAGCAGAGCGCTCATGAGTGACTGGAAGGAGCCCATCATCACCGACCCGGTGATGATGCCGGTGTAGGGGTGCAGGGCCCGGACCAGATCGGCCAATTCGGTTTCGATGCGCTCACCGCCGGTGGCCAGGATCGCTCCGGCGGGAGTGAGCAATGCTCCGTGCGGGGTGCGCTCCACGACCTTGAGGCCCGTCTCTGCCTCAAGCTTCGCGAGTTGCTGGGAAACCGCGGACGGACTGAGCCGCAGCGCGTCCGCGGCAGCCACGATGCCGCCTTCGCGATGGACCGCCAGCAGCACGGTGAGTCGGCGGGGATCGATGTGGATGGCCATGACCACCAGCCAACCATGATGTGCTCGCTCTTCATCGCCGTAAACGCCGCGTGGCAGGAGGGTGCCCGAGAATTTCAGAAATAATTCATCAAGAGTGAAGACGTGTAAGTGAAAGGCCAACTGAACTTGTTCAGTAGAACTGTATGTACTGTGAAGAAAGATTCGATTGAACTTCATTGTTTGAGTGACCAACATGGTCGTCGTGCAAGGGATGACGACGATGATCACGATGGTTCTGGGATACCTCGGGGCAGCGGGGACGGTGGCCGCCTACTGCCTGGTTTCGGGCAAGCGGATCCGCCCGGACTCGCTGCGCTTCCACGCGCTCAACATGATCAGCTGCCTGTTCCTGGCGATTGCCTGCATCACCACCAGAGCGTGGCCGTCGCTCATCACGAACTCGATCTTCCTGCTCGTCGGGTTGCACATGGTGTGGCAGCTGCGGGACCGTGTGATCGCGAGGCTCCACCACATTCACGCGGGCCAGGTGCGCAACCCCGAGAATCGGGCCCGCACCGAGGTGAATGGCCTGTGAGGTCCTCCGTTGCCCAGATGACACCCTCGGAACTGCTGGAGGCTCGGTAGCCACTGGAATGGAAGCAGGCCTGTCGGATTGCCGTGCGGGCACGGCGAGAGCATCCACCCGGGCCTGCCGGCCCGAACGTGCGACAGAGATTCTCAGAAGCCCCGGGCCATTCGTTTCACGGCCTCGACGGGCTCGGGATCACCGATGAAATCCACCGCGGCCCTGCGTCCGTAACACCACAGCACCAGCTCGCCGGGAGTCCCCGTGATGGTGACGATCTGGTCACCCGGGCGCACAGCCACCGATTCGGCGGGATCCACGTCGGTGCGCTCCAGCCGCAGGCCGACCGGGCTCTTGCGCGCCAGGAACTTCGCCGACAGACGCAGGCGCTGCCACAGCTCGTCGCTCAGCCCAGGGCCGGGCAGTTCGCTGGCCGACCAGCCCTCCTGCGCGCGATGCACGTCCTCGTAGTGCACGAAGAACTCGATTCCATTGGCCATCCGGTCGAGTCCCGGGATGCCCATGGGCGACCAGGACCTGGGACCATGGGCGAAGGCATCCACCACACCCAGATATCCGAGGCTGGCCAATGCCTTGTCCATCCGTGCCCTGGTGAGGCCGGCAAGCGGCGGAATGATGATGCCCGGAGAGCCCATCGGATCGTTCTCGCGGACATACAGGTGCGCTGCCAGATCGGCACAGGTCCAGCCCTCGCACAGGGTGGGTGCGTCAGGGTCGGTGTGTTCGAGGATCGTGGCCAGCGCCTCGCGGTAGGTGTGCGCAAGAGTCGTCATGATGACACTGTAGGGACGCATGTCGAGGACGGGGCGCATCAGGCACCGCAGGCAGGGAGTTGGCGTGTCGGTTTGCCGATGCGAGACAATGGGCATCATGTCTGTCGTTTCACCCCACTGTGAACTGCCTGCCGAGGTTGCTGCACGTCTCAAGCGCAACCCTGTCGGCCTGGTTCCGGCCATCGCCCAGGACATCACCAGCGGACGGGTGCTCATGATGGCGTGGATGAACGACGAGTCCCTGGCGCTCACCCTGTCCACCGGCAAGGCGACCTATTGGTCCCGCTCACGCCAGGAGCTGTGGATCAAAGGAGAAACCAGCGGACACACCCAGCATGTGCGCGAGGTGAGTATCGACTGCGACGGGGACACCATCCTGTTGCTGGTTGACCAGGTGGGAGGCGCCTGCCACACAGGCGCCGAGAGCTGCTTCGATGCGGGCGGGACGCTGCCGATGAGCGTCCACGAGGGAGAAGACGAGTGAATTCAGCACTGCGCATCGAACCGAGTTTGGAGGAGTTCCGCGAGCAGGCAGCACGACGCAGGGTGATCGGAGTGCACGTGCGGCTGCGGGCCGACGACCTCACCCCCATCGCGCTCTACGCCCAGCTCGCCGATGACGCTCCCGGCAGCTTCCTGTTCGAATCGGTCGAACAGGGCACCAGGTCGCGCTGGTCCTTCGTCGGTGTCAACTGCCCTTCCACGCTGGTGGGCCGCGGGCTGGAGGGCGAATGGATCGGACGTCCGCTGGCGGGACTTCCGCGCACCGGGCGGCCGCTTGAACTGCTGGCCTCGGTGCTCGGCGAGCTCGGCACTCCTGCCGATCCTGATCTGCCTCCGTTCAGTTCGGGAATGGTGGGCTATCTCGGCTACGACGTGATGCGAGAGCTGGAGCCGACCCTGGGGGAGCAGAACCCCGATGACCTCGGGGTGCCAGACATGGTGATGATGCTCGCCGGTGACGTCGCCGTGCTCGACCACCATTGCAGCGAGGTCTGGCTGATCGCCAATGCCATCAACTTCGACGCCTCACCGGAGCGCATCGACGATGCCTATCACGATGCGGTGCGGCGGGTGAGGGCCATGGTCGCCAAGCTCGCCCAGCCCCGCAAGGCGCTGCTGGCCAGCTGCGAGGGCGAGGTGCCACTGGACATCCACGACCAGCTTGCGCAGGGTCAGTTCGAGACGATGGTGGACAAGGCCAAGGGTCACATCGTGGCCGGCGACATCTTCCAGGTGGTGCCCTCCCAGCGCTTCGACGTGCCGGTGGATGTCTCGTCCTTCGACATCTACCGCGAACTGAGGGTCACCAATCCGAGTCCCTATCTGTTCCTGTTGCGGTTGCCCGGTTTCGATCTGGTGGGCTCGTCCCCTGAGGCACTGGTCACGATCAAGGACGGCGTGGCCACCACGCATCCGATCGCCGGCACGCGGCCCCGTGGCCAGACCGCCGCCGAGGACAAGCGCCTTGAGGACGAGCTGCTCGCCGACGAGAAGGAACGCGCCGAGCACCTCATGCTCGTCGACCTGGGGCGAAACGATCTGGGCAGGGTGTGCGTGCCCGGCACCGTCACGGTGACCCAGTTCATGCACGTCGGGCGCTACTCCCACGTGATGCACCTGGAAGCCGGTGTGACCGGCGAGGTCACGCCGGGGCGCACTGCATTGGATGTGACGATGGCCTGCTTCCCGGCCGGCACGCTGTCCGGCGCGCCGAAGCTGCGTGCCATGCAGATCATCGACGACCTGGAACCGGTCCGCCGGGGTCCCTATGGGGGAGTGGTCGGCTACTTCGACTTCGCGGGCAATGCCGACGCCGCGATCACCATCCGCACCGCCCTGGTCAAGGACGGCGTCGCGCACATCCAGGCGGGCGCAGGCATCGTCGCGGACTCGGTGCCGCGCAACGAGGACGAGGAGGCCCACAACAAGGCTGCCGCGCTCATCACCGCGCTGGGGCGCGCCGAGGCCGCCCGCCCGATCTGCACCGAGGACTGTGGCTGCGCCGATGATTCTCTGTGCCCCCATGACACGGAGAAGTCTGGGGAATCCGGGAGCGCGCAGAACGATGTGGCGACGTCACTGGTCGCTGGAGGAGGACTTTCATGAGCACCGTGCTCGACGACATCATCAAGGGCGTCCGCATCGACATGGCGGCCAGGATGGTGAAGACCGCGCCCAGTGCACTGGAAGCCCGGATCGCCGGCCTCGGCCCCACAATCGACCCCAGACCCGCCTTCCGCGCTGACCCGATCTCGATCATCGCCGAGGTCAAGCGATCCTCACCGTCCAAAGGCCACCTGGCCGATGTCACCGACCCCGCCGAGATCGCCTGGGCCTACCAGGAAGGTGGTGCCTCGGCGATCTCTGTGCTCACCGAGCAGCGCCGCTTCCACGGCACGCTGGACGACCTGGCCGCCGTGCGGGCGAAGGTGAGCATCCCGGTACTGCGCAAAGACTTCGTCGTCGACCCGTACCAGGTGCTCGAAGCACGTGCATGGGGGGCCGATCTCGTGCTGCTCATCGTCGCGGCACTGGATGACAGGCAATTGCACGAGCTCAACTCTCTGGCGCTGGATCTCGGTCTGCTGCCACTGGTCGAGGTGCATACACCGGAGGAGACCCGTCGAGCCGTCGACCTGGGCGCCGAGCTGATCGGCGTGAACAACAGGAATCTGAAGACCCTCGAGGTGGACCTGGCGCAGTTTGAACGGCTGCGTCCGTTGGTGCCAGACGACAGGATTGCGGTCGCCGAATCGGGTATCACCGGCCCGCAGGACGTGGCCAGGGTGCGCGCAGCCGGTGCCGATGTTGCGCTGATCGGCGAGGCACTGGTGACCAGCGGTGATCCGCGCACTTCAGTGCGCACCATGATCCAGGTGTCCGAGGACATCCAGGTTTCCGCGCCGGTTGCGCAGTGAGCCAGCTGCGACATGGGCGGGCAATACAGGCATGATTCAGGCAACACACAGGGGAGAGCGATGACGCAGACCACATCGGAGCATGTGCCGGACGATCTCGGGCACTTCGCGAAATTCGGCGGGCAGTTCGTGCCGGAGGCGCTCAAGGCTGCTCTGGGCGAACTCACCGAGGCCTATGAGGCTGCACTGGCCGATCCGAGCTTCGCCGCGGACTACGACGACCTGCAGGTGAACTACACCGGGCGTCCCTCACCCATCACCGAGGCGAAGAACTACAGCGAGCGCTACTGCGGCGGTGCGCGAATCCTGCTCAAGCGCGAGGACCTCAACCACACCGGAAGCCATAAGATCAACAATGTGCTGGGTCAGGGCCTGCTCACCAAGCGGATGGGCAAGCAGCGCGTGATCGCCGAGACCGGCGCGGGACAGCACGGTGTCGCGACAGCCACCATCGCTGCGCTGATGGGTTTCGAGTGCCGCGTGTACATGGGCAGGGTCGACACCGACCGGCAGGCGCTCAATGTGGCGCGCATGCAGCTGCTGGGCGCCGAAGTGATCGCCGTCGAGGCCGGCTCCGCCACCCTCAAGGACGCCATGAACGAGGCGATGCGCGACTGGGTGACCAATGTGGCCACCACGCACTACCTGATCGGCACCGCATCGGGCCCGCATCCCTTCCCGATGATGGTCAAGCATTTCCAGTCGATCATCTCCAAGGAGTCGCGGGCCCAGATGTTGCAGCGTTTCGGGCAGCTGCCCGACGCCGTGTGCGCCTGCGTCGGCGGGGGATCCAATGCGATTGGTTCATTCGCCGCCTACATCGACGATCCCGAGGTGGGCCTGTACGGCTACGAGGCAGGCGGCTGCGGAATCGAGACCGGTGAGCACGCGGCGTCCATCAACGGTGGTTCGGTCGGTGTGCTGCACGGCACCCGCACCTATGTACTGCAGGACGACGACGGGCAGACCATGGAGTCGCATTCGATCTCAGCAGGCCTGGACTACCCGGGGGTGGGGCCCGAGCACGCCTATCTGGCCTCCACAGGGCGCGCGCACTACGAGCCCGTGACCGATGCCGAGGCCATGGAGGCCCTCGACCGGCTGACCCGATGCGAGGGCATCATGCCGGCCATCGAATCGGCGCACGCGCTGGCAGGCGCCGAGCGGTTGGCGAAGCGGATGCTGGCCGAGAACCCGGATCACCGTCCGACACTGCTGGTGACCATCTCGGGTCGCGGCGACAAGGACGCGGACACAGCAATGAAGTACTTCGGCGTGCACGGCACCGTCGATGCGACCACCGGGAGCGTGGCATGAGCGTGCTCGATCTGACAAGCACTTTTACCGACCAGGCGCGGCTGGGTATCTCCGGGAGGACGGTGGCCGCAGCACGGGCCGAGAACCGTCCCGCATTGGTGGGCTATCTGCCCGTCGGCTACCCAGATGTGCCCGGTTCGATTGCGGCGATGGTTGCCCTCACCCAGGGCTCGCAGGGTGCTGGCGTCGATGCTGTCGAGATCGGTATGCCCTACTCCGACCCCATGATGGACGGTCTGGCCATCCAGCGCGCCACCACCAAGGCACTGGCCAGGGGAGTGCGCACCCGCGACGTGTTCAGCGCCGTCGAGGCCGTCGCGCACACCGGTGCCACACCGCTGGTGATGATCTACTGGAATCTGGTGGAGCACTACGGTTCCCACGGGCGCGAGACAGACCCGCAGGAGTCTGTGCGCCACTTCGCCCGCGATCTGGCCAATGCCGGCGGCGCAGGTCTGATCACTCCTGACCTCACCCCTGACGACGCGGCACTGTGGACCAGCGCGTCCGATGAGTTCGGGCTCGACAGGGTCTACCTGGTGGCTCCTTCGTCCACCGACGAGAGGATCGCTGAAACCACCGCTGCCTGCCGCGGCTGGGTCTATGCGACCTCCGTGATGGGCGTCACGGGTGCCCGCTCGCACACCTCCTCGGCTGCTCCTGTACTGGTCGAGAAGGTCCGAAGCATCGCCCCCGATCTCCCGGTGGGCGTCGGACTGGGCGTGTCCGACGGCGAGCAGGCGGCCGAGGTCGGCTCCTTCGCCGATCTGGTCATCGTCGGTTCCGCACTGGTGAAGCGTTTGCTGGAGGCCGAGGACAGCGGTTCTGGCGGACTGGACGGGCTGCGCGCCACTGTGGACGATCTTGCTGCCGGGGTGAGGGCCGCGCGGTGACGCCGCTGTTTCTGCCCAGCCCCCCGATCAGCTCCTTCCAGGTCGGCCCAGTCACCATCCACATCTATGCGCTGTGCATGCTCACCGGCATCGTGGTGGCCTGGATCCTCTCCTCGCGCCGTTTCGTCGCCAAGGGGGGCACGCCCGAACTCTTCGACTCGCTGGCGCTGTGGTCGGTGGTCATCGGCATCATCGGTGCGCGCCTGTACCACGTGATCACCGATCCGGAGCTTTACTTCGCGGCCGGACGCAATCCGATCGACGCCTTCAAGATCTGGAACGGCGGGCTCGGCATCTGGGGTGCGGTGGCCGCAGGCGCCATCGCCGCTCTGGTCTGGTGCCGTCGTCATGGGGTGCGCTTCGGTGTGGTGGCCGACTGTGTCGCACCTGCCCTCTTGTTCGCCCAGGCCATCGGGCGACTGGGCAACTGGTTCAACCAGGAGCTGTTCGGCCGTCCGACCACTCTGCGTTGGGGGCTGCTCATCGACCCCCAGCACCGGCCCCCCGGCTACGAGCAGTACGCCACCTTCCAGCCGACCTTCCTCTATGAACTGATCTGGTGCACGATCGGCGGATTCCTGCTGCTGTGGCTGAGCCGGCGTTTCGCCCTGGGCGGCGGAAAGCTGTTCACCGTCTATGTCATGTACTACTGCTTCGGTCGCTTCTTCATCGAATCTTTGCGCATCGATCCTGCGAACCACTTGGGCGGGATGCGGCTCAACGACTACACTTCAGCAGGCGTCTTTGTGGTGGCCACGCTGGTCCTCATCTGGCAGCTGTGGCACCACCCCGGAAAGCCCACGTCGATATGGCGTGACGGTCGCCCTGCAGAGTCCGGAATACAAGACGATCTGTCCATCACTCGAGATGGATCAACAACTGTGCCTGATGCCGACGAGTAGAATCCGGGCCTGGTCGGCTGGACAGAAGGAGATAGACATGGCGCTTCCGCAAAGGCAGGGTCTGTACGACCCGGCTTTCGAGCATGACTCCTGTGGCGTGGCATTCGTCACGAGGCTCGACGGTGTAGCGGACCATGCGACGGTGGAACAAGGTATCGAGGCACTGCGCAATCTCGATCATCGCGGCGCCACCGGCGCCGATGAGGCCGCTGGCGACGGTGCTGGCATCCTCCTGCAGATCCCCGATGCATTCTTCCGTTCCCAGGTAGACTTCGCCCTGCCCCCGCAGGGTCACTACGCAGCCGGAATGGCCTTCCTCCCCCAGGACGAGGAAGAGCGTGAGATGGCCAAGATCTCCATCGAGAAGATTGCCATCGAAGAGCGCCTCAAGGTGCTCGGCTGGCGCGATGTGCCGGTGAACGTGGACACGCTCAGCCCCATCTCGCTGGGTGCCATGCCCTACATGTCCCAGCTGTTCCTGTGCGCCCGCGAGGAGGCGTCCGGCATCGAGCTCGACCGCTTGGTCTACCTGGTCCGCCGTCGGGCAGAGAAGCAGACCGGCACCTACTTCGCCTCGCTGAGCTGTCGCACCATCGTCTACAAGGGCATGCTCACCACCAACCAGCTCGAAGAGGTCTACCCCGAGCTGCACGACCAGTCCATGTCCTCGGCGCTGGCACTGGTGCACTCCCGGTTCAGCACCAACACCTTCCCGAGCTGGCAGCTGGCCCATCCGTACCGGCTGATCGCCCACAACGGCGAGTTCAACACGATCAAGGGAAATCGCAATTGGATGCGTGCCCGCGAGGCGCTCATCAAGACCGACCTGATCCCCGGGGACCTGGATCAGATCTTCCCGATCTGCACCCCCGACGGTTCCGACTCGGCCAGCTTCGACGAGGTGCTGGAGCTGCTGTACCTGTCCGGGCGCTCGCTTCCGCACGCCGTGCTGATGATGATTCCCGAGGCCTGGCAGCACAACGACGACATGCCCCAGTCCCACAAGGACTTCTACTCCTACCACGCGAGCCTCATGGAGCCTTGGGACGGCCCGGCCTGCGTGACCTTCACCGATGGCACGCTGATCGGCGCCACGCTGGACCGCAATGGTCTGCGGCCGGCCCGCTACTGGGTCACCGATGATCGCGTGATCTTCGCCTCCGAGGCGGGCGTGCTGCCCGTCGATCCTGCCGAGGTGCGCTCCAAGGGACGCCTGCAGCCCGGCAAGATGCTGCTGGTCGACCTCGCCCGGCACACGGTCGTCGACGACCAGCAGGTCAAGGACTATCTCGCCGCCGAGCACCCCTATGGCGAATGGCTCAAGGAGGGTCTGGTCGACATCTCCGACCTGCCCGAGCGCACCCACATCGTGCACTCGCACTTCTCGGTGACCAGGCGCCAGGAGATCTTCGGCTACACCCATGAGCAGCTGCGCCGGATCATCGCCCCGATGGCCAACACCGGCAAGGATGTCCTGGGGTCGATGGGTAACGACACGCCGCTGGCGGTGCTCTCCAACCGCCCGAAGAATCTGTTCGACTTCTTCACCCAGCAGTTCGCCCAGGTGACCAATCCTCCGCTGGATGCGATCCGCGAGGAACTCGTCACCTCGCTTGAGGGGCGCATGGGGCCGGAGAGCAATCTTCTCGAGCCCGGGCCCGAGAGTTGCGACCAGCTGGTGATTCCCTACCCGATCATCAACTCCGAGGAACTGGCGAAGATCGTCCACCTCGGTGAGAAGGCCGATCACACCGGCGGCGAGACCTATGTCGTGCGCGGGATCTACGACGTGCACGGCGGCGTGGAGGCACTGCGGGCGCGCCTGGAGGAGATTCGCGAAGAGGTCAGTGAGGCCATCGAGAACGGCGCCCACGTCATCGTGCTGTCCGATCGGCACGCGAACGCCGAGCTGGCGCCCATTCCCTCGTTGCTGCTCACCAGTGCCGTGCACCAGCACCTGGTCTATCTGCGTCAGCGTTCCCGTATCGGGCTTGTCGTCGAGGCCGGTGATGTGCGCGAGGTGCACCACGCCGCGCTGCTGTTCGCCTATGGCGCCGCCTGCATCAACCCCTACCTGCTCTTCGAGTCCGCCGAGGACATGGCCCGCCACGAGCTGTACGTGTCGGTCAGCCCCGAGCAGGCCATCTCCAATGTGTCCATGGCACTGGGGCGGGGCGTGCTCACCATCATGAGCAAGATGGGCGTCTCGACGTTGGCGAGCTATCTCGGCGCGCAGATCTTCGAGGCCGTCGGGTTGAACCACGACTTCGTCAACGAGTTCTTCGCCGGCACCGCCAGCCGCATCGAAGGAATCGGGCTGGAGCAGGTTGCCGAGGAGGTGCGCCGTCACCACGAACGCGCCTACCCCGAGAACGGCACCGTGCTGCCGCACCGCACCCTGGAAGTCGGCGGCGACCTGCAGTGGCGTCGCGAGGGCGAGGACCATCTCTTCGATCCGCAAGCCGTCTTCCGTCTGCAGCAGGCCGCCCGGCGTGGTGACTACCTGCAGTTCAAGGAATACACCGAGCACGTCAACGACAACTCCTCGCGGCACATGACGCTGCGCTCGCTGCTGAAGCTCAAGCACGACCGCACACCGGTGCCCATCGAAGAGGTCGAGCCGGTCTCCGAGATCGTCAAGCGCTTCAGCACCGGCGCGATGAGCTACGGCTCCATCAGCCAGGAAGCCCACGAGACGATGGCCATCGCCATGAACCGGCTGCATGCCAGGTCAAACACCGGCGAGGGTGGCGAGGATCCGGCCAGGCTGCATGACCCCGAGCGGTGCTCGGCGATCAAGCAGGTGGCATCCGGTCGTTTCGGCGTGACCAGCGAGTATCTGTCCTATGCCACCGATCTGCAGATCAAGATGGCCCAGGGCGCCAAGCCCGGCGAGGGTGGCCACCTGCCCGGTACCAAGGTGTACCCGTGGATCGCGCGGGTGCGTCATGCCACCACCGGCGTCGGGCTGATCAGTCCGCCCCCGCACCACGACATCTACTCCATCGAGGATCTCAAGCAGTTGATCCACGACCTCAAGTGCGCCAATCCTGACGCCCGCGTCCATGTGAAGCTGGTGAGCGAGGTCGGCGTCGGCACTGTCGCCACCGGTGTGTCCAAGGCGAAAGCCGATGTGGTGCTCATCTCCGGCCAGGACGGCGGCACCGGCGCGGCACCGCTCACCTCGATCAAGCACGCTGGCGGCCCCTGGGAGCTCGGCCTGGCCGAGACCCAGCAGACCCTGCTGCTCAACGGCCTGCGGGACCGCATCGTCGTGCAGTGCGACGGCCAGCTCAAGACCGGACGCGATGTGATCATCGCGGCGCTGCTGGGTGCCGAGGAATTCGGCTTCGCCACCACGGCCCTGGTCACCATGGGCTGCGTCATGATGAGGGTCTGCCATCTGGACACCTGCCCGCAGGGCGTTGCCACGCAGAACCCCGACCTGCGCAAGGTCTTCGACGGCAAGCCGGAGTATGTGATCAACTTCATGCAGTTCATCGCCGAGGAGACCCGCGAACTGCTCGCCGAGCTCGGTTTCAGGAGCCTCGAGGAGGCCGTCGGCCACGTCGAGTGCCTGGACATGAATCCTGCGCTGGACCACTGGAAGGCCAAGGGCATCGATCTGTCCTCGGTGCTCTACCAGGTGGAGGTGCCTGAGGGCACCTCGTTGCACTGCACCAAGCAGCAGGACCACGAGCTGGCCGGCAGCCTGGATGAGAAGCTCATCGAGATCGCCCAGCCGGCACTCCTCGACGGCACCCACGTCAGTGCCGGTGTCGCGGTGCGCAATGTGGACCGCACGGTGGGTACCATGCTCGGGCATGCGGTGACGATGGCCACCGAGGGCAAGGGCCTTCCTGACGACACGATCGAGTTCACCTTCCGCGGAACGGCAGGGCAGAGCTTCGGTGCCTTCCTGCCGCGGGGTATCACGATGAACCTCATCGGCGACGCCAACGACTATCTCGGCAAGGGTCTGTCGGGCGGGCGCATCTCGGTGCGAGCACCGGAGAACTCCACCTTCGACCAGTCCTCCAACATCATCGCCGGCAATGTGATCTGCTACGGCGCCACGGGCGGCGAGGTCTTCCTGCGGGGTACCGTGGGGGAGCGCTTCTGCGTCCGCAACTCCGGTGCCACCGCAGTGGTCGAGGGCGTCGGCGATCATGGCTGCGAGTACATGACCGGTGGCGAGGCCCTGGTCATCGGGCCGACCGGGCGCAACTTCGCGGCTGGTATGTCTGGTGGTGTTGCGTGGGTGGTCGACCTGAACCGCAAGCTGCTGAACGGTTCCCTGGTTGACGCCACGAACATGTCCCCGCTCGACATGGAACGGGTGCGTCAGCTGCTCGCCCAGCACCTGGAACTCACCGGTTCCGAGGTGGCGAAGGCCCTGCTGGCCGATCCGAAACTTGAGAAGCGGCTGACCAAGATTGTGCCGCGCGGCTATGCACGCGTCCTCAAGGCGCGTGACGATGCTGCGGCACGAGGTGCCAGCGAGGAAGAGACGACGAGCGCGATGATGGAGGCTGCACGTGGCTGACTTCAAGGGGTTCATCAAGTACCCGCGTGAGGTGGCCGAACGCAGGCCTACCGACGAGCGGGTGGACGACTGGGTGGAGGTCTACCCGGGCGATCCCGGCAAGGCGGTACTGCCGATCATCCAGACCCAGGCTGCCCGCTGCATGGACTGCGGGATTCCGTTCTGCCACAACGGCTGCCCCCTGGGCAACCTCATCCCGGAGTGGAACGATCTCATCTACCGCGGTGAATGGCAGGTGGCTCTCGACAGGCTGCACGCCACCAACAACTTCCCGGAGTTCACCGGGCGGTTGTGCCCGGCACCCTGCGAGACGGCGTGCGTGGAGGGCATCCACCGCGATCCGGTGACCATCAAGAATGTCGAGGTCGCCATCGTCGACAAGGGCTGGGACGACCTGCGGGTCACCCCCCAGATGCCGAACTGGCACACCCTGAAGACTGTCGCCGTGGTGGGCTCGGGTCCCTCCGGACTCGCCGTGGCACAGCAGCTGACCCGCGCCGGTCACACCGTGGTCGTCTACGAGCGCCACGACGCAATCGGCGGCCTGATGCGCTACGGCATCCCGAACTTCAAGATGGAGAAGTCGGTGCTGGACCGCCGGCTGAAGCAGATGCGTCTTGAGGGCACCACCTTCAAGCCGAACACCAACATCGGCGTGGACCTCACCGGCGAACAGCTGCAGGAGCGTTTCGACGCCGTGGTGCTCGCCATCGGTTCGACCACCCCGCGCGATCTGCCGATCCCCGGGCGTGAGCTCTCCGGCATTCACCAGGCTGTGGAGTACCTCACCCAGGCGACCCATGCGCTGACCGAAGAGGTTCCCGACCAGATCACCGCGGAGGGCAAGGACGTCATCATCATCGGTGGCGGCGACACCTCCAACGACTGCCTGGGCACCGCGCTTCGCCAGGGCGCACGTTCGGTGACGCAGCTGGAGATCATGCCGCATCCGCCGGCGCTTCGACCCGACCGTCAGCCCTGGCCGACCTATCCGATGATCTACCGGGTTGCCAGCGCCAACGAGGAGGGCGGTGACCGGGTGTACTCGGCCAGCTCCAGCGAGTTCGTCGGCGATGAGAGCGGAGC
Organism: Propionibacterium sp.; assembly: GCF_047719395.1. NCBI lineage: Bacteria > Bacillati > Actinomycetota > Actinomycetes > Propionibacteriales > Propionibacteriaceae > Propionibacterium > Propionibacterium sp. Next base: position 533 of record NZ_JBDNTB010000031.1, on the reverse strand, counting down.
CATCACCAGCGTGCGGCTGCACGACGTGAAGCGTTCCGCCGAGACCGGCCGCTTCGAGACCGTCGAGGGCACCGAGCGGGAGATGCCTGCCCAGTTGGTACTGCTGGCCATGGGTTTCACCGGCCCCCAGAAGGAGGGTCTGGTCACCGACCTCGGCCTCGAGCTCGACCAGCGCGGCAACATCAAGCGCAACGACGACTACGAGACCTCGGTGCCCGGCGTGTTCGCCTGCGGTGACGCGGGTCGCGGCCAGTCGCTGATCGTGTGGGCCATCGCTGAAGGACGCTCCTGCGCTGCCGGCGTGGACGCCTTCCTCAACGAGAAGCCCTCGCAGCTGCCTCGCCCGATCGGGCCGCAGGAACGCCAGCTGATGCTCTGAAAGAGTTCGCAGCTGATTTTCAGCGCTGAACAGCAACTGAGCCGGCCCCGCGGGGGGGGGGCCGGTGCGGTTGGTGGTGGCGCTCCGGGCGGGGGGGGGTGGGGGTGGTTGCGGGGTTTGGACGGGGGCGCCGGGTGGGTTGGCCGGCCCCCCC